>NZ_JACNDD010000054.1:0-41322 GCF_017351395.1 Pseudomonas sp. FW305-28 | reverse complement strand
TTGGAGCCTCACATGCACTCGAATCGTCTTGCGCTGTACAGCCAGCGGATGGCCGCCGTCACCCTTGTTTTCATGGTCGCGATGATGGTCGTCAACGCCGTGGCCTGGCTGTACCCTGAAGCGGCCTCCCGATACGGCCTGGGGTTTGCCCTGACCGAGCGGCAGCTGTCGAGCTTGCCTGAAGAGACGATGCGCTTGACGGGGTGGCAGCGCCTGGGTGGGATACTGTTGACGAGCATTCCCTTGCTGGCCCTGGCGGTCGGGCTCACCAACTTGCGCAGGCTCTTCAAGCACTACGCCCAAGGGCAATACTTTTCCACTGCAGCAGCGGTTTACCTGGGAAATGCGGGGCGCGCGGTGGCGTTGTGGGTGCTGCTGGACTTCATCTGCGAGCCGTTTCTCAGCCTGCTGGTGACGATCAATGCGCCGGTCGGCCAGCGATTGCTGACCTTCAGTATTACCGCACCGTCTTTCGTCGCTTTATTTCTTGCCGCCTGTATTGCGATCATTGCCCGGATATTGTCCCAGGCCAGTGAAATCGATTCAGAAAACAGAACATTCGTTTGAGATCCCCATGCCCATCGTTATTCAACTCGATGTGATGCTGGCCCTGCGCAAGGTCAAATCCAAGGACCTTGCTGCTGCAATCGGCATTACTGAAGCCAACCTTTCCTTGTTGAAACAAGGAAAGGTCAAGGGCATACGCCTGGCGACCCTTGAAGCCATCTGCAGCTATCTGCACTGTCAGCCCGCGGATCTGCTGGTCTATCAACCGCAGGGCGAGGGCGATCAGTCGCCCAGCGCTTGACCCTCGCGCCTTGGATCCGCACCGCCGGCCAACGAGGTTTTCCCTTGCGCGTCACGCACCCGGACAATCGCCTGGGTGCCGCTGTTCATGTCGATCTCGCTCACCTCATGGCCTTTGTCTTTCAGCGCCTGGATCAGTGCCGGGCTGAACTGTCCTTTCTCCAGTTCGGTTGGGCCGTTGCGGCTGCCGAAGTTGGGAAGGTTGATGGCGGTTTGCGGGTCGAGGTCCCAATCCAACAGGCCAATCATTGACTTGGCGACGTATTCGATGATCTGGGAGCCGCCGGGGGAGCCGACAGCGGCCACCAGTTCTCCCCGACGGTCGAAGATCAGCGTCGGTGCCATGGACGAGCGTGGGCGCTTGCCCGGTTCGACGCGGTTGGCGACTTTTTGCCCATTCTCTTCGGGGATGAACGAGAAATCGGTCATCTGGTTGTTGAGCATGAAGCCCTGGACCATCAAGTGTGAGCCGAACGCCGATTCCACGGTCGTGGTCATGGACACGGCGCCACCCTGGTCATCCACGGCCACCACTTGCGAGGTGGAAATACGCAGGGGGGAACGGTCCGGGGCGTAGGCCACCTGGATGCCCGGTGGTGTGCCGGGCTTGGCGACGCCCATGCTACGAGGGCCGATCAGGCTGGCGCGGCTGGCCAGGTACCCGGCATCGACCAAGCCTTTGAGCGGCACGGCGACAAAATTGGGGTCGGCAATGTATTGGGCGCGGTCAGCATAGGCCAGGCGCTCGGCTTCGGCGATCAGGTGCACCGCTTCGGGGGTGGGTTCAATGCCGGCAGGCTTGGCGGTCTTGACCGGTTTCAAAGGCGCGAGGGCCGCGTGGCTGTCGCGCTGTTCCAGGGCTTGCAACGTCCCGAGGATCTGCGCCACGGCAACCCCGCCCGAAGACGGTGGTGGCATGCCGCAGACTTGCCAGCGCTTGTAGTCGGTGCACAACGCTGGTCGCTCCCGTGCGGTGTAGCCTTGGAGGTCATTGAGCGAAAGGCTGCCGGGGTTGGCGTGGTTTTGTACCTTGGCGACGATCTCCTCGGCGATCGGGCCTTTGTACAGCGCATCGGGGCCTTCGTTGGCGATGCGCTTGAGCACGCCGGCCAAGGCTGGATTCTTCAGCACCGTGCCAACCGCCTTCGGGCTGCCATCAGCGTTGAGAAAGTAGGCGGCCATGTCTGGCGAGCCCGGCAAGGACGGGTCGGTAGCGATCAACGTGTGCAGGCGGGGTGAAATCGCAAAGCCTTGTTCCGCCAGCGTGATGGCTGGCTCGAACAGCGTCGCCCATTTGAGGCGGCCATGTTTGCGATGGGCCAGTTCCAGCCCACGCAACACCCCCGGTGTCCCCACGGAGCGACCGCCGATCTGGGCGGCGGTAAACGGCATGGGCTTGCCGTCGGCTTGCAGGAAAAGTCTTTCGGTGGCGCCAGCCGGTGCCGTTTCGCGCCCGTCGTAGGTGCGCACGGCCTTGCCATCCCACAGCACAATGAACGCACCGCCACCGATGCCCGAGGATTGCGGCTCCACCAGGGTCAGCACGGCCTGCATCGCGATGGCCGCGTCGATGGCCGAGCCGCCGCGCCGCAACATCTCGCGCCCGGCCTCGGCCGCCAAAGGATTGGCCGCTGCGGCCATGTGCTTCTCGGCGTAGCGGGTCTGCAGATCGGTGCGGAAGCCGGAAATGACCTCCGGTGGGGCGGGCAATGCCGGTGTCGCTGTGGAGGAGGGTGGCGCCTTACAGGCCGCGAGTGTTAGAGCGACAGCCAGCAGCGAAACGGCTGACAGGCGATGAGAATTCGGTTTGAGGTCTGTAGGCACGTGTCGCTCCATCCGTGGTGTGGAATATAGAGAACGACTGTAGCGATGGGAGGTGTAGGGCGCAAACCAGAAGCCGAATTGTTCACGCGCCATTCCCAGTCTTGGGGGCTCGACAGTGCATTTGCCACGCCGCAGTGTGGCGTGGCATCCAGGGCCGATGGGCCTAAGGGGCGGGCGTCAGTGTCAGGGTGCCTTGGGTATGCCGGGCCACGTCCGTCGATGAAAGGTGCAAGGCCTGGTACTCGCCGCGCATGAAGGGCAGGACCTGATCCTCATAGTGGCTGTTGAACGGAACGCCGCTCTGGCCCACCGGGAGTATGCCGAGGGCTTTGTCCGGCGTGGCCAGGTCGATGACCCGTCGCGTCGAGGGACCGTAGGTGACCGACCAGGGCGCCGGACTCAGCGGTGCGGAGAAGTTGTTCGGCACTTCGTGGCTCCCGGGGGCCGGGTAAGGGCCTGCGTTGAGCAGCGGTGCCAGCCATTTCTGGCTGCCAAGCGGATGCCCCTGCGTCAGTTGATGCACCTTGCCCCATTGCCACTGCGTGGCGTCGTCACCCAGGGTGGCCCGCAAATGGGCGATGCTGGTGTTCCAGGCACGAACGATCACGTCGGCCCGCGTCTGCACGTCCGGTTGTGTCCTGTCCTTCCACCAGGGCGAGTACTCGTCGGCGACCAGACGCGGCAGTGCAGCGTCTATTACGCGGGTGCTCAACAGGTTCTGGAACATCATATCGCCCAGCTCATCGTGCAGGGCGCCATAGCTCAGGTCATAAAGGAACTGTGTGAACAGCGTGGCGTCGATCGAGTCCAGCGGGTAGTCGCCCTGCCACTGCGCAAGCTTCTCCAGCCACTGGCGTTGACGCGGGTCGGCAATCGCCGCGCGCAGGATCGGCAACACCGGTTGCAACACACGTTGGGCATAGCCGGTCTGGGTGTCGAGTTGCAGCCGGGTGCTTTTTTCGATGTTCCACTGATCGTCCCGGTCCAGTTGTCGGGTCAGGCGTCGACCTCGGTCGGGCAGGTTGTAATAACCGGGTATCGCCATGCCATCTGGCGAGACGGGCTGGGCGTTGGCGGAGACGATGTAGCCCCTGGCCGGGTTTTCTTCATGCGGGTTGGCGCTGAACGGGTAGTAGCCGTCCTTGTCGGCCTCGGGGGTGCTGCCGTCGAGAATGAAATCCGCGGTGACCTGGGACGGGCGCCTGGGCAATCGCGCAGCCGCCCACCAGGCGATGTCGCCTTGGGCATTGGCGTACACCACGTTGAGTCCCGGGGCCTTGATCAATGACGCCGCCGTGCGAGCCTTGTCCAGCGTGTTGGCACGGTTGAGCTGATAAAAGGCATCCACCACCGGGTTATCGCCGTCCAGGTACGACCACCAGAGGGCGATGGGCCGGCCAGGGGCATTGTCGCCCAGCGCATCATTGATGATCGGGCCGTGGGGGGAGCGGCGCAGGCGCAGCATGACCGGTTCGGCATCACGCACCTCGATACTCTGCTGTTCTTCCTGCATGGCGACCCAACGGCCCTGGTACCAGACTTCATCGGGGTTGTCGGGATTGGTGGTTTCGCCAATCAAGTCAATGTCATCGTTCTGGAACATCGTGAGGGTCCAGGCGAAGTCGTTGCTGTGCCCCAGCAAGGCGAACGGCACGAGGCTTTCGTAATCGCCGTAGAGTTCGAAACCGGGGGCGTTGAGGTGGGCTTCGTACCACACCGATGGTACGGAAAAACGGATATGCGGGTCACCCGCCAACAACGGCTTGCCGCTTTGCGTGCGCCGGCCCGAGACAACCCAGGCGTTGCTGCCCTCCATCTGCGGTAGCCCGGAATGGTTCACGGCCTGTTCGCTGAGCTGCGCCAGCGCCGCCATCGATTGCCAGTCGGTGGCGTTCAGGGCCTGGCTGCCAAGGGCGCCTCTTGGGTCCCAACTGCGATCGAAAATGGCCAGGTAGGGCGCCCCCAGCGTGTCCTTGACGTAGGTCAGCATGGGTTCGGTACGAAACGCAGCGGCGAAGCTGTAGGCCATGTAGCCGACCACGCTGTAGACGTCCTGGGCGGTGAACGGCCTCTTCTCAATACCGAGCAAGTCGAACTCTACAGGGCGTGGATTTTCCATCTGATAGGCGTTGATACCGTCCAGGTACGCCTGCAACGCCTGCCAGGTCGCGCTCTGGTGATCGGCATGCGCCACCTGCCAGTCTGCTTGTTCACGGATACGCAGGGTGCGGAACAGTCTGTCGGTGGGCAGCAGCTTGCTGCCCAGTACGGCGGCCAGTTCACCGCGGGCCAGGCGCCGGAGCATTTCCATCTGGAACAGGCGGTCCTGGGCATGCACGTAGCCCAAGGCTCGGTATGCGTCGGGCTCGTTGCCGGCAGTGATATGCGGTACGCCACGCTCATCGAACCGCACCTCGACTGGCGACTGTAGTCCAGGCAGGCTGGCCAGCCCCTGTCGCTGCGGTTGCTTGCCATAGAGGTAGATGGCGATCACGGTAACGCCGATCAGCAGCGCCGCCGCAACGAAGACGCCGATGCGCTTGAGCATGCGTGGTTTTGCAAGGGACGTGGGGGGCAGGGGGACGTTGAGGGCGGTCATTGCACACCCAGCCTTTGGCGAGCGTGACGCAACCGTTGCAGCAGGTTGAGCAAGGGGCCGGTCATGACCGTGGTGACCACGGTCATGATGACAAAAAGGGTAAAGAGCTCTTTGCCGATAATCCCCAGGTCGAGGCCGATTTTCAGTACCACCAGTTCCATAAGGCCCCTGGCGTTCATCAATACGCCGATGTCAATGGCGACCGGTGTCGAATAACCGGCGAAGCGGGCGCCCAATGCACCGCCCAACAGTTTGCCGGCGATTGCCACCAGCAGCACCAGGCCTAGCAGGCTTACACCGACGGCCGAAAACGTCGCAGCGGTGGTGTTGAGCCCGGCGAGGGCGAAGAAACCGGGCATCAGCACGATGACCGCAATATGCTCCACTCGCTCGACCAGCATGTTCAGCAGCCGTTGGTCTCGCGGCAGGCATGCGCCGAACAGAAAAGCCCCGAACACGGCATGAACTTGCAGCCATTCGGTGATGCTGCCGTACACCAGCGCACCACACACAAGTACCGCGAGCAGGGTCAAGGTACGCCTGCCCTCAAGGTGGGCTATCCAGCGCCTCAACAAGGGACGTACGCACCAGAATGACGCGCCGCACAAGGCTGCCAGGCCACACAATCGCAGAGCCAACTCCTGCCATTGACGGTCCAATTGCAAACTCATCGCGGTGATCGCCAGCAACACCCAGGCACACACATCACTCACGGCGGCAGCCATCAGCGAGAGCGCACCAACCTCACTGTCGAGCATCCGTCGCTCCTTCAGAATGCGCGCCAGGACCGGGAACGCGGTGACCGAAAACAGCGTTGCAATGAACAGGTTGAAGCCTAAGTGGGGGACGCCGGCAGGTGCGAAGGTACTGTAGAGAAGAGGGGCGATCGCAACGCCCAGAATGAAGGGCAGGGCAATGCTGCAGCCGGCGATCAGCAGCACTTTGCCATGGGCGTAGGGGGCGTGCTGTTCGGGCATACGGAACTCGGCGCCAACGACAAACATGAACAGCAGAATACCGAGGTCGCTGAGCACCTTTAATTGTGTAACAGCGTCGCCCTTAAATAGTGCGTGGTGGAAGTCGGGAAAGAAAAAACCAAGTACTAAAGGGCCCAATACAAACCCGGCGATCATCTCGCCAACCACTTCTGGCTGCCCTAGTCTTTTTAGAAAGGCACCTGCAACCTTGGCCGTTAATATTATAAAAACGATTTGCAAGAAGAGCATGGGGTTACCTTGTCCGAGAATTGAGGGTACGCCGCCACCGGGCTCTATATAACGTGCTGGCAGTAGGCAGAGGATGTTAGCGGAGCGCGCAGGGATAAAAAAACTATCAGATCTGGTAGTATTTTTTGATGAGATGAACCTGTTAGATTTTCCTCGCTTCGTTGTTGTGCGGCTTGTTAGTCGTGCCCGACTCATGTTTGCCGATAATTCAGAAGGTCGATTATGAAAGACGCGATATTTACGATCATTCATCAAGCCCTGATTGAAGTTAATGCCACGCGTAAAGAGAAGATCGATTTGCAGAATATCGATACGTTGGCGCTTTATGGTACTACCGGGGTGTTCGATTCCATGCAATTGGTCAGCTTTCTGGCTGCGGTAGAAGAAGGCCTGGACGACGAACTGGATATTGAAATCTCGTTGACGTCGGAAAAAGCGGTGTCACAGACCGTCAGCCCGTTCAGCAGTGTTGCCTGTTTGATTGATTTCATTATCGCCGAGCAGCAGGTTCCTCAACTGGCCTCTGCCTGAATGAACGCCACGCAGGGAGCATTGACGTGAACGTGACGGTCCGTAAAGCGCTGAGCAGTGACATGTACCCGGTGTGCAAGCTGTTGCGCGAGTCCACCTTGAACTCCAACTGGATAGGCGTAAATGTGCGCAAGCGCATGTTTGCCGATATCTGGTCCGGGGGAGAGGATTACTTCGGCTATGTGATGCTCGACGGCGACGTGGTGGTGGGTTTTCTCGGTTTGCTGTTTACCACCCAGCCCTGCAACGGGCAGCAGCGCTTCTGCGAATTGCATAGTTGGTTTGTACAGGTCGAGTACCGCAAGGAAAGCCTGAAACTGTTGTTGCCGGTACTGTCGATGCGCAAAGTCACGCTGCTCAACTATACGCCCACGCCGGATGTGTACGAGATCAGCAAGAAGTTCGGCTTTATCGACCTGGAAACCGAGCTGGTGCTGATGTACCCCTTCCCCAATCCGCTGAAAATACGTCGGCGCTATCGCCTGGAAACCGATGTCCATCGAGTCGCGGGCTGGCTGAGCGAGCAGGAAAGCGTGGTCTTCCGGGATCACGCGGGGGTCGAGTGTCGGCACCTGATGATCGTCGATTCAGTGACCGGCGAGTCCTGCTACCTGATAGTCAAGCGCATGACCCGGCGCTGGTTCGAGCCGATCGGTCGGGTACTGTTCATCGGCAACCCGCAGTTGTTTGCACGCAGTCTCGACAGTTGGCGATTGTCCTTATGCCTGCAAATGCGCGTTCAGTGCCTGGTGAGTAATGCGGCGGAACTGGCAGGGTATCCCCTTAGCGGTGTGCGGTTGATCAAGCGCGAAGTTCCGTCACTGGTAAAACCTGCTTCTGGCAGTTTGGCAAATGCACCGATAAAGCCGCTGTACAGCCTGCCGCTACTCATCGGATATAAGTTGCATTGATATGATTATATTGTTGACCGGTACCCGCAAAGGCGTTGGTAAAGAAGCGGCGCTGTATTTTCTGGAACAGGGCCACGTCGTCATTGGTTGCAGTCGCGGTGAAGGTTCAATTGAACATGAGCGCTACACGCACTTCTGTCTGGATTTGAATGACGCCAGTGCGGTCAGGAAAATGATCAAGCATATTCGCTTGAGTCATGCGCAACTGGATGTGCTGATCAATAACGCCGGTGAAGCCAATATGGCGCCTTTTCAGTTGACGCCTGCCGAGACGGTCCAGGGTTTATTTGCGAGCAATGTATTTGGCTTGATGAATGTTACCCGCGAAGCCGTCAAGTTAATGCAGAAGAACGAGCATCCGGGTGTCATCGTGAATATATCTACCGTGGCGACCCATTGGGCCATTCCAGGCCAATCGATATATGCCGCCAGCAAAGCCGCTGTCGAACAGCTGACCCGAACGTTGAGCAAGGAACTTTCGGTTTTTGGCATTCGCATCAATAACCTGGTGTTACCGCTGTACCGAAGCTCTTTGACCCGCACACTTCCTCAAGAGATTAGACAGAAGATGATTGAGCGCCAGACGATAGCCAGGCCCTGTGTGTTTACCGACCTGATCGGACCCTTGACGTTTCTTATCTCCAGCCAGTCGGCTTTTGTGACGGGTGAAACCCTCAGCCTGGGAGGTGTGCAATGAGCCGCGATGCCTTGCTGGCAACGCTGGCCGAACCGGGGCAGCGCGTGGCGCTGTTGCACGGCGAGCAGCAGTGCACCTACAGCGATCTGCATGCCAAGGTGCAGCAGTGCCTGGCCTGGCTGGTCGACCACGGCGTCAAGCCGGGGGATGCGGTCATCCTCAACAGTGACTACAGCGTGTCTGGCGTCGCTGCGCTGCTGGCCTTGTACCTGAACCGCAATATTGTGGCGCCGCTGGTCGATCTCAGTGAGCGTTCCCTGCAAACCCTGCAAGGTGCCGCCCGGTGTCAGCATCGGATCGAGATCGTCGACGATGCCTGGGTGCATCACTCGCTGGCACAACCGGTCGCCGACGAAAGCCCTGAGTACTACAGCGCGCTGCGGGAGAAGGGGCGCTCAGGCCTGGTGTTGTTGAGCAGCGGCAGTACCGGCGCGCCCAAGGCGATCCTGCATGACCTGGATGACCTGATCGACACCAAGCTGGGCAAAGAGCGCAAGAAGCCCCTTTCGATCCTGATGTTCCTGTTGTTCGACCACATCGGCGGCTTGAACTCCTTGCTCAACACGCTGGCGGTGGGCGGGTGCGCGGTGATGCCGGTCGATCGGGCCCCCGAATCGATCTGCGCGCTGGTGGCGCGGCATGGGGTGAAGGTGCTGCCGGTCAGCCCTACCTTCCTTAACCTGATCCTGATGGGGCGGCATCACGAACAGCATGACCTGTCCTCGGTACGGCTGATCACCTATGGCACTGAAAGCATGCAGCAAAGCCTGCTCAAACGGGTCCAGCAGGCGTTCCCCAAGGCCAAGATGCTGCAAACATTCGGCACCAGTGAAACGGGTATCAGCGCTACGGTCAGCCAGTCCTCGGCCAGCACCTTTTTCAAGCTGGCCGATGCGAACACTCAGTACCGCATTGTCGATGGCGAGTTGCAGCTCAAGACCCGCAGCCAGTTTGTCGGCTACCTGAACCAGGACACCGATAACGTCACCGAAGATGGCTGGTTCCGTACCGGTGATCTGGTGGAGCAGAACGAAGAGGGTTATCTGCGGATCCAGGGACGGCAAAAGGAGCTGATCAACGTCGGGGGGCTCAAGGTGCTACCCACCGAAATCGAAGACGTGATGCTGCGCAGCTCGCTGATCGACGACTGCGTGGTCTACGGCGTGCCGAATGCGATCACTGGCCAGGCCGTACACATGGATGTCATGGCCGCAGGCGTGGAGAGCAAGAAGGCCCTCAAACAGCATGTGCTCGAGCATCTGGGCAGTTGCCTGGAAGCCTACAAGTTGCCCGTCAAAGTCAACAAGGTCGACGAAATCGCTTTTTCCAATCGGTTCAAGAAGACCCGGGCGGTGCTCTCATGAGCGATATCGTGATCCTCGGCGCCGGGCGCTTCGCGCTGGAACTGGCGACTTACCTGCAAGACATCGAGCCGTTGGCAGTGGTGCGTCACCTGATCGTGCCGGATGAGGCCGGGGGCGATGCCGCCCCTGCCGCGCCGTGGCCCGCCCAAGGCCTGGACCCGCGTTATCGCTACGTGCTGGGGGTGGCCGATATTGCCTTGCGCCAGCAACTGATCGACGCGTACTTCAGCGATGGCCGCTTGTTGGCGCCCAACTTCATCCACCCCAGCGTCCGTCATCGGTTGGACCTGCGCACCAGCCGCGGCAATGTCATCGCCGCCGATTGCCACGTGGGTGTCAACACCCGGATCGGTTCCTGGAACATGATCAATTACCACTGCAGCGTGGGCCACCATTCGCAGTTGGGCGACAACAACTTCCTGTCACCGCATTTCAATGCCGGTAACAGCGTGACCCTCGGTAATCGCTGCTTCATCGGGCTCAGTACCGTGGTCACGCCCCAGACGGTGATTGAAGACGATGTGACGATCCAGGCCGGTTGCACCCTCAGCGAGTGCATCCCGGCGCATTCGCACTGCACATCCACGGCCCGCCAGAAAATCCTTCAACTGGTCTAAAGGAGTAGTACCCGCATGAACAAGTCTGCACACGTCATTATCATGGGTGGTGGTCCTGCTGGCAGTATCGCAGCGTTGACCTTGCAAAAACTCGGGCACCAGGTGACGGTGTTCGAAAAAGAGAAGTTCCCGCGCTACCGCGTAGGCGAGTCTTTCTTGCCGGGCACGTTGTCGATCCTGCACCGCCTCGGGCTGAGTGAAAAGATTGCGCAGGCCGGCTACGTGCTCAAGCCTTCCGCCACCTTCCTGTGGGGCAAGACCGAAGCGCCGTGGACCTTCTCGTTCAGCACGCCCAAGACCGAAGACTGGGTGTTCGACCACGCCATCCAGGTTCTGCGCTCGGACTTTGACCAGATGCTGCTCGACACCTGCCGTGAGCGCGGTGTGCGCGTGTTCGAGGAGGCGGCAGTCATCGATGTGGATGCCGAGCAGGCCGACAACGTCAGCGTAACGGTACGGCACAAGGACGAGACCAGCGAATTCACGGCCGACTACCTGATCGACGCTTCAGGCAGCAATAGCCCGCTGGTGCGCAAGCTGGATCTGCGTGAGTATGATGAGTTCTACAAAAGCGTGGCCTTGTGGTCGTACTTCAAGACCCCGGACCCGTTCAAGAACGACCTCAATGGCACCACTTTCTCGATCACCTTCGAAGATGGCTGGATCTGGATGATCCCGCTCAAGGACGGTATCTACAGCGTGGGTACCATTGTCGACCAGAGCAAGCTGGCCGATATCAAGGCCATGGGGCTCAATGCTTTCTATGACAAGACCCTGGCCAAGAGCGAGCGAGCCCTGTCGATCCTCAACGGTGTGGAGCGTTGCGAGGATGTGAAGCTGGTGCGTGACTGGTCCTACGAAACCAAATACTTCTCCCGCAACCGCTTTTTCCTGTGCGGCGATTCGGCCTGCTTCACCGACCCATTGTTCTCCCAAGGGGTGCACCTGGCCTCGCAGTCGGCGGTCAGCGCAGCCAGCAGCATTGACTACCTGATGCAGCATCCGGAGCAGAACGAAAAGGTCCACGCCTGGTACAACCGCAGCTACAGCGAGACCTACAACCAGTACCACGAGTTTCTGGCGTCCTTCTACACGTTTGCCTCGTTCACTGAGCCGGAATCCGAGTTCTGGACCAAGCGTCGCATCAGCGAGTCGGCCGACGAACGTTTGAAGCGCAAGGAGTGGTTCGAGCAATTGGTCAACGGGGAAAAACAGAACCGCCCGCAGATTGGCGACTTCAAGGACCGCGCCTCCACCATGATTGCCATTGGCCGGCACCAGCGCAATGAGTTGACCGACGAGTTCATGGATGCCGAGCTTAACCCGGCTCGCGTGCGCTGGATCTCCGACTTGACCAAACAGTTGAACCGCATCGCCAGCTTCAACTGGTTGGGCGACCGGGTCGAGACCGCCGACTATTTCAAGATCGAGCCCCTGAGCTTCAAGCTGAGCCTCAAGCGGATCCTGTCCAACGGGGCCGGCAAGGACATGACCAAGTACACCGTGAGCGAAGCCCTGGTGCAGCTGTTCAAGGACCTCTACGAGCAGAAGTTCGGCTACAAGGAGTTGATGGTGCGCCTCAACGAAGTGGGGGAGGTGAACTCCTCGCAGTTCGTTATCCGGCTGATGGAGGCCGGTTTGCTCGATGGTTTCGACAAGCATGGGCAACGAGTGCTGGTGCAGGATCGCCTGCGCTTCGATGGGGTAGGTGTCGAATATGAAGTATGACGAGGGGTTCAGTTGGCTTTTCCTGGCGGGCGTCGGCAACTCCGGCGATACCCACTGGCAGCGGCATTGGAACACCGAGCATCCCGATTCATTGTGGCTGGAGCACCGTGACTGGGATAATCCGGACTGCGAGGAGTGGGTCGCGGATTTGCAGGCGCTGTTGTCCGGGCAGCAGCGACCGGTGGTCGTGGTCGCCCATAGCCTGGGGTGCCTGTTGCTCCTGGAGTGGGCGGCGCGACATCGCTCGGACCTGATGCGCGGCGCGTTTCTGGTCGCGGTGCCGGACCCCAATGGCAAGCAGTTTCCGGAGCAGGCCCGTGGCTTCCGACCGGCCGACCAACTGAGCGTCGACTTTCCGGTCACGGTGATCACCAGCCAGAACGATCCCTACGGGGACCTGGATTACGTGCAGCGCAGCGCCCGCCAGTTGGGTTGCGGTTGCACCAACCTGGGCGAGCTGGGCCACATCAATGGGAAGTCGCAGTTGGGGTACTGGGATCAGGGCTACAACCTCTTGCAATCCTTTGCCCGGTCACTGAGTCACGATTGAACACAGGCTGCCCACGGCGGCCTGTATTTCTTTAAGCCATCAGGACGATGCTATGTCAGCTAATGCCGTGTCTGTGCTGCCGGGCGATGAGCTTGGCGCCGCATTATCGCCATCGGTTCGAGGGGTTGCGCAAGGGCAGTGCCACCGTATCCCGGTGCATGCCCGATTTGAAGGGCACAGTGTGCCGGCCACGTTGGCGGTCCGGGACGAGGCGCATTGCGTGCTTGAAGTGCCGGCCGGTCTCTACAGTGCCAACCCCGAGCCTTTCACCGTGACGCTGTGTTTCCAGCAGTGCCTGCATCGCCCGCAAGTGCCGGTGAACATGCAGGGACGGTGGTCAGGCAATGACCGACCCTGCCTGGAACTGGTGAGCTGCGGCTCCAGGCCGGCGTACCTGAATGAGCGCGATCGCGCCGACGCGTCACTCAGGGCGGCGGCGCGAAGCCCCATACTGTTCAATCGTCGCCTGACCGTACAACTGCATTACCTCAGCCCGCTCAACGGCGCCTTCGAGGTACTGGACCGAGATGTAGTGATCGTGCCGGGCATGGATCTGGAACTGCAGTTCAACTGTCCCTGGAGTGGCCTGGCCATGGTGCGTGTGCAGGTCCTGGGGCGTTTCGAGGACCAGGGCCGCTTCCTCTGTCATTTCCGGGTGCTGGACAAACCCTCGAGCACCGCGGTGGCGTTGATGCTGCTGTGCCAGCGTCGGCACTTCTCCTTCGACAGCCTGCCCGTGGCGCTACGCAAGAGTCCGGCCATCGATCGCCTGATCCATGTCGCGATTATCGAAGGGACCGGCACCATGGACGATTTGCTGACGTGCCGCCTGGCTGCCAACCGTCACTACGGTCGTCTGGAGGACGTGCAGGATCCGCGAGTCTTGTGGGATGAATGGGACCCTTACGCCATCCAGGTCTGCGCGCGGCTGGGCAACAAATGTGTGGGGGCGGGGCGTGTCGTCGTCAACAGCGGCTATCGTGAGCGCTGCGAGATCGAGATGTCGACGCCCTTGCCTCAATGGTTGTGGGCGGCGGGCTTTGTCGAGATGTCCCGGGTCGCCATTTTGCCCGAGTACGCCGGGCATCACGTGATGCTGGCACTGCTGCGCGAACTGGGCAGGATTACCCTGCATTTGCAGAGCCGGTACATCGTGCTGGACGCCATCGATATCCTGGTGCCGATCTACACCCGACTAGGGGCGCAATGCCTGCCGATCAGCAAAAAGCACCCCTATAGCGGTGAAACCGTGCGCGTGATGTATTTCGACGTTGGCCGTCTTCTGAGCCGTCTCGACTGGCATTTGCCCCAGTGGCTGTTTGTTTTCGGTCCGACCATCGGGCACAGCGTGCATCGCCAGCACATTAGCCAGCTGGCCGCTCAATTCCGGGTGTCGGCCACGGGAATACGGGTCAAGCGGGGGATCGCGCGTGCGCTCAAGAAACTCATGGGTTAACCCTTCGGTCGTGAGGCTTGTCAGCTCCACCGCGTCGGCCACCCTGTACGCCGGTTGGGTGGCATTCTGCGCCCGTCAGTTACCCTGGATGGCCATGGCGCAATCGGCCTTGGCGCAGTGGCTGCTCAGTTTCGCGGCTACTTTCGCGTTCTCGGCCTTTATCAGCCGCCGGATCGGCAGCAGCCCGCACCAGGCCGTTGCGGTGCGAGTGGCCGCTTGGGCGATGGTGATCTATGCGGCTGTGCTGCTGAGCGTGCACACGATGATCGGCACGCCGGACCCGGTGCTGACCCTGCTCCCGGTATTGGGCCTGGCGGGAGCCTATGCTTTGTTCTATGCCCGGTTGCAGGTCCGTCACAATGCCCGTGAACAATCTGCATGAGCGCGTTGCAGTTGGTTGTCTTCCCGGTCCATGCACAGGCTGATGCCGCTTGGCATGCCGTGCTGGATGCACAGCAGATGCGCCATGCCGCGACCTTGGGCGAGCGTCAGCGAGTTCGTTACCTCAACGCACGCATTGCCCTGCGCCTGACGGTGGCCGGGCTTGTGCAGTGCGATCCGCAACGAGTGTTGATCGAACAGCAGGCCTCGGGGCAATTGCGCATTTGTACCCATCCCCGGCTATTCGCCAGTGTGACTTATGCACAGCGCCTGGGCCTGCTGGCCGTGGGGTCGTCCCGTGTGGGCCTTGATTACGAGGACGGTGCCGCCCCGGTCTTCTGGCGCAGTGCTGTACGTCGATACTTTTGCGAGAGTGAGCGTCGCTGGCTCCAGAGTCGCGATGAGGGGACGCGGGAAGCCGACTTTGTGTGGTTGTGGACCCGGCGCGAGAGTCTGCTCAAATACCGGGGGAGTGGGATACGCGGTGATACGCGGTGCTTATGTCGCCCCGAAGATGCCGCCCCTTCCCAGCGCAGTTTCAACCTGGCCGGAGGGGTCGGCACACTCACCGGTGAGGTGCTTACAGCCGATCTGTTGCCTTCACGGTTGGCCCTGTGCGGTGAGTGGTCGCCAGAACTCGATTTCAGCTGGCACCAGGCGCCTGGCCGGATGCCTTGCTGTGTCAGATCTGAATGAGCTGCATCGACAGGGCCTGGACAACGGCGGCGCTACGCGTCGTCACGCTGAACTTTCGGCGGATATTCTTGAAGTGATAGTCCACGTTGGCTTCCGAACAGCAGCAGATATTCGAGATCTCCCAACTGGTCTTGCCAAAGGCACTCCAGCGCAGTATTTCCTTTTCACGCCGGGTCAGCTTGACCTGGGTGACGGGCGCTGGCGGAACCATCAGGGCCAGGGCGGCTTGCAGGGCTGCGTCCCTGAGCATCGATAGCGTACCCATGTGGTGCCTGATCATCGCTTGCGCCTGATCAGCGTCGCGTGCCTGGAGATTGAGGCCCAATGTCCCGAACTGGCCTTGCGGGCCGTGCAGGGCGAAGGTGACGCCATGCTCCAGGCCGTGCGCCACGGCCAGCGCTCGCAGGCTGTGTTGTTGCGGTGAGCTGTACAGTCGCTCGGTCCAGACGATGGGCGTGACGTTGTGCATGCAGTGCAACATGACCGGGTCGATCCTGACGTAGCCTGCCTGTTCGTAGGCCTCATGCCAGGCTTGTGGGTAATCGCCAATAACCAGCTCGCTGCGTTCCCGTGCGTTTCTGTCTGGTTTGAGGCGCAGTTCATAGCGGCCAAAGCCCAGTTGCAGAACCGGTTCTTTCAAGCGATCGAACAGATCGCTGCTGGTCGAGATGCCGGGGCCGTCCAGAAGAAACTCAAGCGCTTGCGATAACATCATTCATTTCCTTTTCAATGATTGCCGGCTCAGCTCGCAGGATGCGGATCAACGGTTCATCAGCCAGATCGAAGCCGCGACCAACAGACCTCCAAGGCATTGCCAAACGGAGAGTTGGATATCCAGTACAGCCCAGGACAGCAGCACCGCGAACATTGGCGCCAGGAACAGCCAGCCACTGGTGCTGGTAGCGTCTGCCTGTTTCAGCGCGACGAACCACAGCCCGAACGAGCCGGTCGAGGCCGGTATGGCCAGCCAGGCAAACCAGCCCCACTGCTGGATCGAGAGGTGATCGGGCCAGTGTTCGCCGGCCAGGAGGGCGCAGGCGAGTGCCCCCAGGGCGCCGATGAACAGTTGCCAGAAACTCAAGGTCCACGTGCCGACCGCCACCGGGTTACGCTTGATGATCAGTGTCGCGGTGGCCCAACTGACGGCGGCGCCCAAACCCAGCGTTACGCCGATCCAGGCGCCAGGCTGTGGGTCTTTTGCAAAGTCAGCGCCAATGGCCAGCGCGACGCCGACCAAGCCTGTAACCAGGCCCAACAGGCGGTTGGCCTTGAGCGGCTGCGCGAAGAACAGTCGGTTGCCTACCGCGACCCACACGGGGTTGGTGAAAAGCAGGATCGCGGCCGTGGAGGCCGAGACGGTGCGCATTGCCAGGAACAGCAGGCTCATCACGGCCGTGGTCTGGGTAAGGCCGATGATGGCGATCACCAGCACCTGTCGGGCGTCCAAATGGCGTGGGAGCAGGTTGGCACGCCAGGAACCACCTTGCATGAACACCAACGGCAAGGTTGCCAGCGCGGCCAGGAAGAACCGCCAGCCCACCAGCATCAAGGGATCGAATCCCTGCTCGAGCAATATCTTGCCCGACACGAAACTTGAGCCCATGAGAAATGTGGACGCCAGGATCGTGACAGCGAAACCCAGTCGGCTATGGAGGCCCGTCGCCTCGCCAGCCACTGACAGGGCCATCAGCGGATCTCGATCCGCAGCGGCAGGGCCCGGCTCGGTAACAGGGGGGCGATGCGCCATTGGCCCAAGCGTTTGATGGTTTCCTGTGGCGCCGGCGCCAAGGCAAGCTGCAGCACCCCGGTACCGTCGATCAGCGCTTTGCCGGCGCTCAACCTGAGGCTCTGGCTTTGCTCCAGGAGTATGTCGCGACCTTCCCAGCTCACCCAATGACTGCCGCTCAGGGCGTAAGCAATGATGTCCTGGCGCAAGTGCAACGACATCAGCTCGGTCGGGCGAAGATAGATGTAGACCCAGTCCGGCTCGCCGTCGGATGAGCCCTGGGAATTGGCATTGAAAGAGACCGTCAACGTACGCACCCTGGTCTTCCTTCTGAAAAAGTCATTGGAAAATACATCTGCGCTTACATTAAATGGCCGGTTTCGGTAAAAACATCAGTAATTTCTTGAAGTAATTGTTAGCGGGGCTTACATGTCGGCGATCCCTCCCCTCAGTTGTCTGCGCAGTTTCGAAGCTGTCAGCCGCTTGTCCAGTGTCACCTTGGCGGCGACGGAGCTGCACGTCACTCATTCGGCGGTCAGCCAGCAGCTCAAGGTGCTGGAAGAGATGCTGGGTGTGACACTGTTCGTGCGTGAGGGACGTACCTTGCGCATCACTGAAGACGGTCGGTTGTACTCGTTGCAGGTGCGTGAGTCGTTGAAGAACATCGCCGATGCGACTCGCCAGGTTAAAGCGCAGCCCAAGGCTTCGGAGCTGGTGGTGGCGGTCATGCCTTCCTTCGGCTTCTCCTGGCTGCTGCCGCGCATCGGTCGATTCCAGGCGCGTTACCCGCATATCACGGTGCGTCTGCAGGCCAGTCTCACCGTGACCAATCTGGCGCAGGAGGCGGTGGACGTCAGCGTGCGCATGGGGCGGGGCGACTGGGAGCAGGTGGAAAAACAGCTGTTGTTTCACGACGAAATGATCGTTGTCGCTTCCCCGGGCTTCAATGGCGGACAGCTACCGCATACGCCGGTGCAGATCGTCGCGAGCCCGATCATTTTCACCATGGACTCCTGGCAGCCCTGGTGCGAGGCGGCGGGGCTGGACACCGAGGTCACGCGCAAGGGGCTGTGCAGCAACGATTCGAATCTGGTGCTGGAGGCCGTGCGACTCAAGCAGGGTATCGCGCTGGTGCGTCGCAGCCTGGTGCATGACGCCATCGGGCGTGGTGAGCTGGTGCAGTTGAGCGAGCATGCGGTGCCGTATGCCTACCCGTATTGGCTGCTGCTACCCGACCGCGAGCGCGTCGAGGCCAAGCGGCAGCAGTTTGCCGAATGGCTGGGTGAGGAGGTTGCGTCGTATCTGCGAGAGCTCAGCCAAGTACGTCGACTGCCGGCCTGCTGAGCGGCCCTTTTTTTGAGGCATAAAAAAACGGCCTATCTTTCGATAGGCCGTTTTTAGTACTTGGTGGTACACAGTCATTTGAACTGGTCTACTAATTTGTTGTATTTAAAGGAATTTAAATATTTTCTTTCAGTTAGGCATACATGTAGGCATACACGCTGCCTGTTTCTGCCCACTGATATCGTGGTATCCCGCTAGGTAAAGCACCACCAGCTAGTTGGGTGTGTTGCCATTTGGCAGGGTAGTTACTTCTTTGTCCGACCTTCTGCCGCCAATGAGGCGAGAGCAAGGGTGATGAATCCTGCATTCTCATCTAGGGTGTCCAGCGCCCCCCGGATGTTCTGTGCCACTTCTGTAGATCCTTCGATGTTCAACCCAGTTCGAGAGCTCCTCAAAGGCTGGATGCTGCTCCTGAAATTAAAAATGTCCTAAGGGCGAACTCATACACGCTGGAAGGGTAGAAGTAACTCATCTATCAGAGCCTGCGGGACGCTGAGACCAGCGTCGAGGAACGTCTTCTCAGTGATCAGTGTAAATGCGGGCTGTACCGATCTGATCCTTAGAATTGCGTCAGGAGCGATGGAGAGTAAGTCGCGAACCAGTGCAGCTGCTTTGGCGTAGGAGGGCATCCGCGTACTTGCTTTTTGTTGAAAAACTTCTTCGTAGTAGTCCTCTGAAAATACGGTCGCTAGACCTTCCTCAATGACTGGTACCACTACGCGGCCTGCGGGCGACAGCAGGTGAATACATTCATGGGCAAGCTCATAGTAGGCCGTTTCTTTGCTATTTAGAGCGCTCGTGGTGAGTCGGATAGCAACGTTTTTGCCTGGCCGCGGAAACCAGATGCTAGGTATATCGGTACCGAATTCCACGCCAACGACCGTCCAAGAAAGGTCTCTAGGGCCGTATAGCTGTTCTGCTTTGTAGAGCATATTTGCTAGACGTGTCGCGAGTGTCCATGTGTTGTCACCCTGAGGGGTTACGTAATTACAAAAATGGCTGAGTTCCAAGATGGCATTCCCTGCATATAGATAATGGCCGAGGTCTTGTGGGCGTTTTTGGCCGAGGTGGGCGTTAGATACTGCCGGGGACCCTGGAGCAAACACAAGGGTACGGGGCATGAAACCCGCGAGATCTCGGTAGCGGCAGTTCCCTGAGCTTACTGAAATTTCGACGTTGAAATTGAAAGGATATTGAAGAGAAAAGGGCATCGTTACCGCACGGTAAAGGTGAGCCATTGTGTTGTTGATAGCGAACGGTTGAACCCGGTCAACCTTGGGGATGGTGTCAACCACGTCAACCTGTCAACCGACGTAGGAAACACAGTCGCTAACAACATGCTGCGGGTTCTTTTGCCCGTGTCCTTCAGCAATGCCCGGGTCCCCGGCGACCTCTCAACCCCTTGTGGAATTGCACTGGTGAACTGGGTGTTCACCTGGTTCACCTGTTCACTAAGCTGGGCGGCTGTCCGCTAACAAGGTCCCGCGGGTTTCAGACCCCGTGTCTTAAAGAAACCTCAGGGGCCCCGGCAAAATTTGGAACTGCTCCTGACGTTCGCTGGTGGCATTGATGCTTCCGGGGAGCGGGGGAATACGCATCCTTCTGAAAAGCAGTGTTACGAACGTTACTGGTGTAACGGCTTTCGATAACTAACTGTATTTATTGAATATTATCGGCGTAACACTGTGTTTGAACATGGGTTTTTTAGGAGTGTTACTAAGCCAACTGGTGCAACGCTTCCGAGGTCTGAAGTAGAGCCCTAAAACAGGAAAAAAGCTCTCGTTGAACTTTCGCCTACCCATCAGGGATCATCGCACAGCGGCAGGCGCTCCCTTACTGCCAGAGTGCTTGCAGGACTGACTGTGGGCGTTAGGATGCCGAGACTAGGATAGGGCCCGCCTCAAGAGATACTTATCTGAGGTCCATAGAATTTTTTCTCGAAGCAGCTCGCGCGCTGCTTTGAACGCTTGCTCAGTGGGTAGGCGTTCGGCATAGTGCCGTTTCGTGTGATGACGCGGTGATATTGTTTCGGATATTTGATCCTGCCAGTGTTTGAGGTTCACAAATATGGGTATCGGTGTTCGGCTGAAGGAAGAAAGGTCGCTCCTGTGTCTTAATCAGATCGACATGGCTACGGCCGACGAGGTGGATAAAACCACTCAGATCAATTACGAGAAAGGGTCGGGAGCGCCGGATGCGTTTTACCTGGCAACTGTGGAGTGCTTGGGCGTCGACGTGCTGTACGTCGTAACCGGAGCACGGAACCGCTCCCGGCGGACAGCATCAGCGGCTCCGAGGCGGATCTGCTCGAACACTTTCGCCTGCTGTCATATGGTGAGCAGGGCTACACCAAGACGATGATTGCAGCGCTGGCCAGCAATTCATCGCGCCCTAGTGGAGAGTAACGTTGGGCAGCATTACACTTTATAGCTTTGATCATCAATTAAAATAATCAACACTTTCAAGGATGAACATGTCAACTATTTCTCCCCTAAAAATAAAAATTGACTCGAACGTTCTAAATCACTTGGGAATCGGCCTGTACAGTAACACGCCAGCGGTTTTGACCGAGATAGTTGCGAATGCTTGGGACGCAGATGCCGAAAATGTCTTCATAGAATTAGGTAATGGTGAGATTACCATCACCGATGACGGTCATGGAATGGATTATGTTGCTCTTCAAGATAAGTTTCTTACAGTAGGATATGCGCGCCGCAATAATGGGGAAAGTATCACCCCTAAAGGCCGGCAGTGTATGGGGCGTAAAGGGATCGGTAAGCTAGCCATGTTTTCATTGGCTAACGATGTAACCCTTTACAGCCGAAGGGCTGGCGACACGCAGCATGGGTTCAAAGTTTTGGTTGATGAGCTAGCCACTACCATCGAGCGAAACGGAGAGTATTTTCCTGAGCCGAAGGTTGCGCCACATGAAATTGAAATACAAAGTTCGGGCACCGTCATCAAGCTTGAGGCGCTCAACAAGAATCTGACATCCGCCACCGAGTCCTTTCTTCGTAGGCGGATAGCCCGGCGTTTCAGTGTGATCGGTGAGTCACATGACTTCAAAATTCATGTCAACGGTACGCCCATCACTCTCGCCGACAGAGGGTTCTATCCTGACATCCAGTTCGTATGGACTTTCGGGGACGCGGAGGCTTCAACTCTAACGCTTTGTGCCAATCATGTGAAACATCATCATTTTGATGGGGTTACTGTGGCTGGGGCCGTAGTCAATGGCTTCATAGGCAGCGTTGTTGTGCCCGAACAGTTGAAAAAGGATGACGATAATAATAATGCCATTACTCTATTGGCCAATGGGCGCATCTTTGAAGAAGATATTCAGAAACGAATTGATGATTCCAAGGTTTTCAATAGTTACCTTGTTGGCGAGCTTCAATATGACGTTCTGGATGCTAACGGCCAGAGAGATATAGCCGTAAGTAGTCGCCAGGGGGTGCAGGAAAATGATCCCCGCTTCCAAGAATTCATGGGTTACATAAGAACTAGGCTCAAGAATATCGCTTCCGATTGGGATGAATGGCGCAGGGAATTAGGCTCTGCAGAACTGGTAGATGAGTTCCCTAAGCTGGAAGAGTGGATAGAAAGTCTTAAGCCGAACTTTAAGAAAAAAGCCAAGCAGCTGATAAATAAAATATACACCATGCGTTTCAATGGTACTGCTGCTGAGCAGAAAAGCCAAAAGCGTGAAATTTTGAAAGCGCAGATATTAGCGTTCGAGAAATTGAAGGTTCAAGATAATATCGAAGCAATTGAGTCGATAGACATCGAAAAAAATATTAGCGGTTTTCGGGAGGTTATGGTTACCGTTGAGGATATCGAAGCCGCTATGCAGATGGAGGTGATCGAACAAAGGTTGACTGTTATCAGGAAACTTGATCAGCATAAGGAGCAACAGGTCAAAGAGCGAGTAGTCCAAGATCATATCTATAAGCACCTATGGTTGGTTGACCCTTCATGGGGATACAAAGAGAAACCAACAGAATATGAAATGACGCTTACCAACTATCTGAAAAGGATTTGTCCGGAGGCTGAGGCAGGTGCGAGGTTAGATATTGCATATACGAGTACTGCTAATAGATTCATCGTTCTGGAATTAAAAAAGCCAGGCCTCACAGTTGGTATGGATGCTCTAATTGAGCAAGGTACTAAGTACTCGCGTGCGCTCAAGCAGTATTTTCATGAGAATCCCGCATCAAGTCCATTTCCCGGTGGCCCTCCGATGATCGATATTGTTTTCATCGTTGAGAAACAGCCGGTGTATTCGAATTTCCTGGCTGACGAATACGACTCTCGAATGAAAATAATGAATGGCAGTATTCGCACATACAGTGATCTCGTTAACCAGGCTACTCGTATCTATGAGGACTACATTGCCGCCTCTCACCATGCTGGCCGAATAAAAGGCATTGTCGATGGCCTCTGAGGGGCCGTTCAAGCAAAGTGGCATCATGCGCGCCGTACGACGCGCTCATACAAAGCCCGAGGTGCTCGTTCGCAAGGCGATGTACGCGCTCGGGCTTCGCTTCAGGCTTCACGCCAAGTTGCTCCCAGGTTCGCCAGATATTGTTCTAGCGAAGCATCACACCGTAGTTTTCGTGCATGGTTGTTTTTGGCATCGTCATCCTGGTTGTAAATACGCGACGACGCCCAAGACTCGCCAGGAGTTCTGGATTCCGAAGTTCGAAGGAAACGTAGCGCGAGATGCTCGAAAGGAAGCCCAACTGCAGGAGCTGGGCTGGCGTGTGCTGATCGTGTGGGAATGTGAAACGAAGGACTTAGTAGCTCTGGACGTTCGGCTCAGGCGCGAATTCGGCCTCCCGCCTGCTGCGCCTCATACTCCCTGACATGATTCATCAGGCTTTCGCCGATAACTTCACCTAAACGGACGGGCACCGCGTTGCCGATCATGCGGCCCACTGCCTTGAAGGTGATGTTTTCGGGCTCCATAAAGACATAGTCGTCAGGAAAGGATTGCAGGATCGCTGCCTCGCGAAGGGATATCGCACGGTTCTGAATGGGATGGCCGAAGCGGCCATTGCCAAAACCGTAGCAGAGGGTGGTCATGGTAGGGCCCGGCTCATCCGCTCGCATGCGTCCATAAACGCTGGCGTAAGTCTTCCCACTCTCCTTGAGATGACATTCGGCGACCAGTTCCTTCGGCCAGTCTCGCCAGGTTCCACCAGGTATCGAATGGATTATTCGCCGGAAGTTAAGCGGAGATAGGGTCGCTGCTCGATGAAGTGGGTCATTCGGGTCGCACTGACCTGCTGCGATACGTGGCAAGTGCCTTATCACGCTCTCCACCGATACGTGAGTATTTTTGTGGGTTGGTGGAATGATGCTGATGGGCAGGCCCAATTTCGATGCGAGAAGCACGTGCCTGCGGCGCTTTTGAGGCAGGCCGTAATCGACGCATGAAACACGCCCGTCCCAAATCTTGTAGCCCTTATTTTCTATGCTTTTGACGAAGTCGCGGTAGACCTGGTGCTTGGTTACGTCGGGAACGTTTTCCATCGTCACGAGGTGAGGTTCGGTTTCCTCTATTAGGCGCGCGAAATGGTACAGCAGCGGCCATTTACGATCGGTACGGGTATCCCTACCTTGGTTATACGTAGAGAAGGGTTGGCAGGGAGCGCAGCCTGCGAGGAGGCGGTAGCGTTCGGGGCGGTACCAGCCGAGAAGCTGCTCGGCGGTCACGTCCTTTACGTCGCAAGCGACGAAAGCCGCACGGTTATTTTCGTGATAGGCGTATTCGCATTGGGCTTCGATGTCGTAGCCCGCCCGCACTGCAATTCCGGCATTAAGCATGCCGGCGGTCAGTCCGCCAGCACCACAGAAAAGGTCAACTGCATCGATCATGGGGAGATATCTTCTTTCGAGCGTGGCGCATTTTACTCATCGCTGACGTCATGTCGAGTGCTTCAGTCAGGCCAACCGTCTTGCAGGCGAAGCTCCAGCTCGTCTTTGAGTCGAACCCCAGTAGGGAAGTCGGTGATTTCGAAGCCGACGAAGCTGGCGGCGTCTTGCTCAACGTATTCGATGATGACGAAATCCCACTTGAACCATCCGTGTTTGGTTTCCAACTCGAATGGGTAAACGATCCTAGCCCCTTCATTTCCCGAGTTGTCGATCTCATAAGCGTCGAGCTGCTCAATGGCTTCCGCTAGTAGAGGGTATTCGACGCCTTGGTGCAGATAACTGCCATCGGCGCATCGTTCGATCCAGAACATGGTATTTCTCCTTGTGATTCGTTAGTGCGTGATGATCGAGCACGACTGCTGCGGCGTCAACCTCCACGGTGGACTATAGTCACACTCTATCGGCAAGGACGGCTACCGTGAAAGGACTAGGTTGCCTGATTCGTCAGGCCACTGATTGCGCTTGAAAAAGAGCAGATATCCGACCGGCATAGGAAAAGCGCCATGGCAAAGAAAGTTATTGTGAAGATCGGTACGGTTTTCACTACTCTGACTGCCACAAGAGCCTGTTACAACGTCTTGCGACAGGCGACGGAGATTGGGGGCAAGCTATCAGAGTCTGATCGACCTGACGCGCTCGATATCTACCATCATTACTGCCAAATCACCAATTAGGGAGTGGAGAGCTGAAAGACGCGATTGATGTGGTTGCAGCTTGGGACAACGAGCCGCGTGGCCATGGTCAGTATGCTCAGACGAAGGCTTTTGCAGTAGTCTTCCCGTCTGGCGATCCTTCGATTTTCGGCATTGGAGAGGCATGGGCTGAAATTGCTGTTTAATCAAGCAGTCGAATTCCCAAGGAAATGAGCTTCACCCTCAAGCCCGCCCTTAGCCAAAGTTTATATTTTAATTGTATTGAATATGGGTTGATATATGTTGAGTATTGAGTATGTAAAAGAACTTGTTGAGAAGCATCAAGAAAAAGCGGCAGATCATATTGAGCGGCTTAAGGCTAAAATAGAAAACAAAGATAATGAAGTGAGTGATTGGGTTTATGATGAAGATATTACGTTGTACTGGTCTCATCCAGATGTGTTGTATTTGCCTTTGAATTCTTGTGATTTTATTAATTATTATTTAAGGGGTGTGCATGCGGTAAGCTTTATTATGAGCTTGGAAAAAATAACAAATGCAGATCGCGATAAATTAGAAGGGTTATACTTTGAGCATGTCTCTGATTATTGGAAAAAACAAGGTGTCACACGTTCGGGAATTCCGAAAGGTTTTGCATCTGAGGGGTTTTTAGATCGAGTTTTTAAAATATAATCTATTATTTGCCGTGCTATTAATAACAGGGTACAAAACAGTTATACCCCAAATCCTGCCCGAAACGTGGGGCCAAGGAAAAGGCGCCCAGGTACACTGCAAGCCTAGCTGTCACCGTGAGGCGGCCTCGGCGTCGCAGGTCATTCAAACCATTGCGGACCCCCCCCAGGGTATCTCCGATCTCACGGCATTGATGTTCATCCCCCGAAATATCTCGGATCGCCTGCCTCGGGCAGCACGTAGTAGGTGTGGGTGGTGTGCATGGTGTCGCCCATGCCATGTTCCAGCGTTTTGCGAAAGCCCAGGGGGTCAATGGTGCGTGGCCCGTGCTCATTGATCTTCGCGGCGGTGGACTCCCACCGGGTGAAGCGACTTTCGCCAAAGTGCTCGATGATCTGGCGGAGGCGGGCCAAGATCGCATCACCTTCAAGGTTTCCGGCGCCGCCACGCTCATTCAGCCAAGCGCTAAGGCATACGCGTGCCGCCGTGGTCGCGGTGCCGTCGGGCCAGCCGGTGATGCCGAGAGCGGTAGCCAATTCTCCGGCTGCTGCGGCCAGCCCAAAGCGTGCAGCGGCTCGGTGTGCTTGTCCGCTGGCCGAGGCGGGGAGGGCTTTGGCGACGAACCCTTCCAGAGTCCGACGGAGGATGGTTGACCATCAGCGCATCTTGCCGGGCTCGCAAAGGGCCGCCAGGAATGCGGTGAGTGGCGTGCCGTAGCATTTGGCTACCCGAGCCTTGAGTGCGTCAGAGAGGGCCGCTGCGTCCGTTGAAACCACTCAACACGTCGAACATCCCCAGGCCTTTGCTGGCGTCCGCTGGCACGGCCAGCATGCGCCCCTCCATGTGCTGTGCCAGCGTCTTCTCGCCCGTCGAAAGAAACAGCAAGCGCCACTCCTGTACCTGTCGGCCCGCTTGTCCTCGATCATTGGCGCGAGCCTTACCGATGCGTCATCGCCCTGGGTCGGTTATCAAGGCGCAGCATAGGACGCGGATCGGGCAGATCTTGCGGCGCTATTGAGTGGTTTTGCCGTCGGCGCGTTTGCACCAGTTCAACGGCGTCGGGCTGAAGGTGGAAGCGATAAAGCGCCACGGTGGCTGGCTTTGCATTGCGGTGGGGAAAGATAGGAGTAGACAGAGGTGAACAGCCAGAAACAAGAAAGCCCGCACGAGGCGGGCTTCTTGAGGTGATTCATAGACTGCTGTAGACATCTATGAATCGGTACTTGGTGGCTACACAGGGACTTGAACCCCGGACCCCAGCATTATGAATGCTATGCTCTAACCAACTGAGCTATGTAGCCAAGTGGCGCGCATTATTCGCCGGTAACGAAGATGTGTCAAGCGTAAATCTGAAATATTTCTCTGCGCTTTCAACCGCTTAACAATCCCCGCCGCAAATCCCTGTCAGCTGAGCTGAAATCTCCCTGTGTTGGCACTCAAGGCCTGGCTCCCCTGACTCAAGGTATCCGCCGCCACGTTCACGGCCCGTGCGCCTTCGAGCAAGCGCATGGCCGCCTGGTCGACCTGCTGGATATTGCCGCTGACCTCGTCGGCGGTGCTGGCTTGTTCATCCACGGCGGTGGCGATTTGCGCCAGGGTGTCGGTGACACTTTGCACGGCGCTGGCAATTTCTCCCAGCCGTTCGCCCAGGCCGGTGACGGCTTGGGCGTCGGTCTGGGCCTGGCCGCAGGCGGCTTCCATCAGGCTGACCGCTTCGTTGACTGTGGCACGCAGGCTGTCGACGGTGCCGGCAATCTGTTGCGTGGAGGACTGGGTGCGTTGCGACAGGCTGCGCACCTCATCGGCCACCACGGCGAAACCACGGCCCTGTTCCCCGGCGCGAGCCGCTTCGATGGCGGCATTGAGGGCCAGAAGATTGGTCTGCTCGGCCACGCCACGAATGGTATCGACCACCAGTTGGATCTGCTGCCCTTGTTCGCTGACGCGTCCCAGTGCGGCGGCGGTTTCGTTGAGTCGCTGGTTGAGCTGCTGGATGCTCGCCGTGGTGCGCTGGCTGTCGCGACTGCTGTCGGCGGCGATGCGGCGGGTCTGCTGGGCACTGTCGGAGGCCTGTTCACAACTCTTGGCCACGCCCTGGGAGGTGGCGGCCAGTTGCGTCGCGGCGGCGGCGATCTGGCTGATCTGCATCTGCTGGGCCTCGACTTCTCCCAGGGCGCCGCTGGAGTGGGTATTGAGGGTGCGCACGGCATTGCTCAACTGCAACGTTTCGTGGTCCACCCCCAGCAGGCTGTTGCGCAACTGCACCACGGCGACATTGAGAGCGGTGCTGATGGCCGCCAGTTCATCGCGCCCTTGCACCGGCACTTGCAGGCTGAGATTGCCGTCGCGCAGGGCTTCGGCCAGCAGGGTGATGCCGCTGGCGCTGCGCCGGATCGACGCTTGCAGGCACACAAAAAGATACAGCGCCGCCAGCAGCAGGCAGCCCAGCACCGTCGCTACCAGGCTGAACTGGCGAATCGCCGAACCGTGGTAGTGATCCAGCCGCGTGTCCAGTGCCACCAGTGATTGTTGTCGCAGGGTCGCCAGGTCGGTGAGGAGGGCGTCCATGTGTTTTTCGAAGTCTTCCGGCTTCAGGTTGATGGCGCCACCGAACACGCCGTCATCCAGCACTTTCAGGCCGGCGTCCAAGTGCTTGAGGCTGCCTTGGAATTGTCCGGCCCAGGTTTGCAGATCGCTGGGCAGGCGGGTTTCCAGCAATGCTCCGGTCTTGACCAGTTGGTCCCGGGCATCACCGATACGGCTGCGCAGGTCCCGCAGTTGCAGGCGACTCTGCAGCGTGAACTGGCCCGACACCACGGAGGCCTGGCCAACGCTGGCCAGACGGCCGACCCGTTCGATCAGGTCCGGTGTCTGCTGGGTCGAAATCTGGGTCAGCAGGTAGGTTTCCAGCCAGGAGGCGAGGGTCAGGCGGTTGTCCATGACCATCTGCTCGCGCAACGCCTGCAGTGCACTGAGGGCCGCGGTGAAACGGTCGTAGCCGTCCGGCCACCAACCCACGCTGCCCAGGCTCTTGGAGTCCAGACCGTTGAGGCTGGTTTGCAGGGTTTGATAGCGGGCGAGGGTATCGGGTTCGACTCCTTCGGTTTGCAGGGTATTGGCCAGGTCACTGGCGGCTTGGTTGAGGGCGGGTTGCACCGTTTCGTACGCCGCCATGGCGGCCAGCGTCGCGGGTGTCGGCTGCCGATTGGTCTCGGTGGCACGCCAGCGGGCGGCGCGGTTGCGCTGGGCGGTGAGCAGGTTGTCGAGATTATCCAGGGCCAGCAATTGGCGAACCCCGGCGCGTTCTCCGGAAATCAGGCTGAGCTTGTCGCGATAGTCCTGGCCGATCAGCCACAGGCTGCCCATGAGCGGCAGGATAAAAAGCAGGAACAGCAATTGGAATTTGCGGGCGAAGCCGAAACGCCCCAACAACCTGATTCCCGGTGATAGAAAAGCCTGCATGCCCATACTCCCCTGGACACCCCTGCACTGTTTTTGTGCGTTTTTTACACAGTGCTAAAACGGGTGCCCTTTTAAAAGGCCTCGAAAGTTTGTCCAAATCGGCTTGATAGGCCAGCTCTGTAGCGAAACTTCCCATTCTCGGTCTCCTTTGTAAGGAGCCGCGTTATAGCTAATTAACAAGGCAAGATTCAGACCATGGCGTTGGGCTATCACTTTGGAATTCGACAAATTTTTCAAGGTCGATAGCAAGCTAAGGGGATAGCCTTGTCGCACCGAAAAATGGCACATTGACGCACCTGCCCATGTGCACCCTCTGTCGTATGGAAACTCCCATGGCTATCAGCAATACCCAAGCTGCCACCCCATCCGTTGCCGCCCCGGTGCAAAGCAGCCCGTTGGTCATGCGCATCATCGGCGCCGTGGCGCTGGCGCACCTGATCAACGATTTGATCCAGGCCGTGCTGCCCTCGATCTACCCGATGCTCAAGGACAGCTATGGCCTGACCTTCACCCAGGTTGGCCTGATCACCCTGACGTTCCAGTTGACCGCATCTTTGTTGCAGCCCTGGGTCGGCTATCACACGGATCGCCATCCCAAGCCCTGGCTGCTGCCGGCCGGGACGGTGTGCACGTTGATCGGCATTGTGATGATGTCCATGGTCGGCAGTTTTGCCTTGATCCTATTGGCGGCGGGATTGATCGGTATCGGCTCGTCGACCTTCCACCCGGAAGCATCGCGGGTGGCACGACTGGCGTCGGGTGGACGCTACGGGCTGGCGCAATCGACGTTCCAGGTGGGCGGTAACGCCGGCTCTGCCTTCGGCCCGCTGCTGGCGGCGGCGATCATCATTCCCTACGGGCAAGGCAATGTGGCCTGGTTCGGGTTGTTTGCATTGTTTGCGCTGTTCGTGCTGTACCGCATCAGCCGCTGGTACGCCAACCACTTGAACCTGTTCAAGCTCAAGCAAGGCCAGGCGGCCACCCATGGCCTATCCAAGGGCCGGGTCTTGAGCGCGCTGGTGGTGCTGGGGTTGCTGGTGTTTTCCAAGTACTTCTACATGGCCAGTTTTACCAGCTACTTCACGTTCTATCTGATCGAGAAGTTCGACCTGTCGGTGGCCTCTTCGCAGTTGTATCTGTTCCTGTTCCTCGGCGCAGTGGCGGCGGGGACCTTTTTTGGCGGACCGATTGGCGACAGGATCGGGCGCAAGGCGGTGATCTGGTTCTCGATCCTCGGTGTGGCGCCGTTCACCCTGATTCTGCCTCACGTCGACCTGCTGTGGACCAGCATCCTCAGCGTGGTCATCGGCTTCATCCTCGCTTCGGCGTTCTCGGCCATCGTCGTGTACGCCCAGGAACTGGTGCCGGGCAATGTCGGGATGATCGCCGGCGTGTTCTTCGGGCTGATGTTTGGCTTCGGCGGGATTGGCGCCGCGCTGCTGGGGCATCTGGCGGACATCCGTGGCATTGAGTACGTGTATTGGTTGTGCTCGTTCTTGCCGTTACTCGGGGTGTTGGCGATTTTCTTGCCGAGGACTAAAAAAGTCTGATCCGCCTCCAGATAGCCGTTGAGTTTCATGCTGAAAAATCTTTTGATCAGAACGGTGACCGCCGCCATGGGTAAGCGTAAACGCAAGACACTGCCGAAGGATTTCGGTCAGTTGCTGGAACAGGCCTCGTTTGCCGAGTTGGTCGCCGTGTTCGATGCGTGCGAGCTTGAAGCCACTGGCGGCTACAGCAAAAGCACCGCGCTGGGCTTTTACAACTGTCCCGACGCACTGGCCCGCTGGTTGGTGGAGCAGGGCGCCGATATCAATGCCCGTGACACTTACCAACGAACGCCCCTGCACCATCGCAGTTCGAGTTGGATCGGGGGTATCGATCTGCTGCTGGATTTGGGCGCCGATATCGAGGCGCAGGACTACCAGGGCTATACGCCGTTGCATGCCGCGGCCAACAGCCACAAAGCCGAGGCCATCGCGGCCCTGATCCGCCGGGGCGCCAATGTCGATGCCAAGAGTCGGCAGGGGCACGGTGTCCTGCATATTGCCTTGGCCACTACCCGCAATGCCGATATCGAGGCCACCGCGAAAATCGCCCAGACGCTGCTGGCGGCAGGGCTGCAATGCGATGACGGTATGCTCGCTGAAGTGCAGCGCATCGGCCGTGAATTCGAATTTCACCGGGCCTCTTTCAACCCGGACTACCTCGAAGCAACGGACGCTGCCTTGACCCGTCTCTATCGCCTTTTCGACGTCGCGCCCGTTGCTTCTCGCAAGGTTCACGACGGTCAGGCCGCCATCGTCGTGACGGCCAGTGGCTGGCCAGACCAGCATCAGCAATTGTGGGAGCTGCTGGTGCCATCCTCAGGCGCCGCAGCGACGGCGCAGGGTGAGGTGATCCGCATCAGTGGCCGTATCTCCCGAGAGATTCACCACAACGGATCGGCCAACTGGGACGCCGATTTCAAAGCGATGTTGGTGGCTCTGGTTGACCATCTGGGCAGCGCCGTGCCCTTGCCTGAGGCCGACCTCGCTGAAGCCCGGGCGATGGCTGCTGTTTTGCGGGGTGGCAACGATAACGCCGAGCAGACTGATCGTCTCTGTGAGTTGGCCGTGCATTGGGTGATCGCCAACCCGCAGCCGGTGCCATTGGCGGCGCCTTCCTACAGCAGGTGACGCGACGGCGCGTCCCGCCCCTTCAGGAGCGAATAGCCCGGCGTGATACCTCGTGCGTCGGTGTTGAATTACGACCAAAGTACTGTTTTGTATAACGCCTAAGTTCGATTTTGTACAAAAGTCGGTCGTGTTAATTTGTGGCTGTGGTTATTGGTCTGAATGGATTCTGCGAGATTATTCAAGAGTGACCCCAGGGTTACTGGAAAAGCAGGGATCGCGCATTCTTTCCACCTATCGCCCTTATTGCCCTGGCACTTAAGGCCTTCGGTTCTTGATTTGAATACCTCTAGCTGCTTTTCAGGTGGATAGAGCGGATTTACGCCCCAACCTGCCACGATTCAAATACTTATAAAGCGCTGCATCGCTGTGCCCTTTCAAGGCGATTGCCTTGTGGACAGCGTAAACAGCCGTGATCGATTGTTATTTGCCGCGTCGTGCACAAGTTAAAGGCCGTCGTCTTTAGCGTTGGCAATAAATAGAATCAGGTAGGGGATGATATGAAGTTCAAGTCATTGCAGGCACGCATTTGTGTCACAGCAGGCGTATGCCTGTTTGTTTCATCCATCAGCCTGGTTGTCTACGGGCTCTTTACCGCTCGGACCAATGAGCAATACGTCGCTTCCGAAGTCTCGGCGCTGGTTGAAAAGTCAACGATCCGGGAAATCCAGAACCTGGCCGAGTCCCGTGCCAATGCCATCCAGGCCAAGTTGCAGAATGCGCTGGACGCCGCCCGCACCATGGCCAACACCTTTGCCGCCAGCAAGGCCGCGCAAAGTCCCTTGGCGTTGGGGCGTGAGCAGATCAACAGCGTATTGCTCAGCGTCCTCAAGGATAACCCGGACTTCAACGGCACCTACTCCTGCTGGGAACCCAATGCGTTGGACGGCCAGGATCCGGCGTTCCGTAACGCTACCGACGGCAATAATCCCCTGACGGGACGCTTCACGCCTTACTGGACTCGCAGCGCCGACGGTCATGTCGCGGTGCAGCCATTGGTCGAGTATGACTCCCCGGATCGTCATCCTAACGGCGTGCCCAAGGGCGGCTGGTACAGCGGCCCGCGCGACACCCTGAAGGAGAGTGTGCTCGATCCCATTCCCTATGTGGTCCAGGGCAAGAACGTCTGGCTGACCACCCTGTCGGTGCCCATCGTGGCCAACGGCAAGTTCTACGGTGTGGTCGGGGCTGACTTCGATATCGCCTTTATCCAGAAACTCAGCGAACAGATGTCTGCCGAACTCTACGGCGGCAAAGGCACGGTTTCGATCCTGAGTAACCAGGGCTTGGTGGTTGCGGACAGCCAGCGCACCGACCTGATCGGGCAATCCATCAAGGCTCTGTTGCCTGAGTCTTGGGAAAAAGTGCTCAGCGATATCCAGGGCGGTCGGGGTGACGGCCTGCTCAATCCACAAACCCAGAATATCGAAGTGCTGATGCCCATTGCACTCGGTCGCACAGGCAAGCCCTGGGCGGTGTTGATTCGTTTGCCCAAGGCCGTGGTCATGGCCCAGGCCATTGCCCTGGAGCAGGAGTTGCAAGCGCGCAGTATCAGCAACAGCATCTGGCAAGTGTCGGTAGGGCTGGGCATTTCCCTGTTGGCGTTGGTCGCCCTCTGGTTCGCCACGGCGAAAATCGTCGGGCCGATTCGCGAGGCCGCGGCGTTGGCCGCCAACATCAGCCTGGGCGATTTCTCGCGCCGCCTGGTGCAGCAATCCGAGGATGAAGTCGGGCAACTGTCTGCGGCACTCAATGACATGTCCGAAAGCCTGCAGCGGCAGGTGAGGGTGGCCGAGCGTATTTCCGAAGGGGATCTGGACCTGGAGGTCCGCTTGTCGTCGCCCCACGATACCCTCGGCAAGTCACTGGAGAAGATGGTCAGCAACCTGAACCAGTTGATTTCCGAGGTGCAGACCAGCGCCACCCAGATTACCGGCAGCTCGGCGCAGGTCACCGACCTGAGCCAGTCGTTGTCCGATGGTGCGTCGAACTCCGCGTCGTCCATTACCGAAATCAGCGCGGTGATGACGCAAATGGCTGCGCAGACCCGGGACAACGCCGCCAACGCCAAGAAAGCCGATGAGCAATCCCAGGCCTCGCGCGCCGATGCGGGGGAGAGCGATAAATTGATGAGCGAGCTGATTGCCGCGATGGCTGAAATCGACAACTCGGGCAAGGACATCACCGCGATCATCACCACCATCGACAACATTGCCGCTCAAACCAACCTGCTGGCCCTGAACGCGGCCATCGAAGCCGCCCGGGCGGGTGAGCTTGGGCGCGGTTTTGCCGTCGTCGCCGACGAAGTGCGCAGCCTGGCCGCCCGCAGCGCCGAGGCCGCCCAACAGACGGCGGCATTGATCGCCGATTCGTCGAGCAAGACCCAGCGCGGCATGATCATCGCCGGCCGGACCGCCGAATCGCTGAAAAACATCGTCCACGGAACCAGCGCGGTTTCCAACCTGGTTTCGCTGATCTACCAGGCCTCCAGCGAGCAGGCTTCGGGTTTGCAGCAGGCCAGCATCGGCTTGGAGCAGATCGATGAAGTGACGCAGAAAAACCAGTCCAACTCGCAAGAGTGCGCGGTGGCGGCCAAGGATCTTTCGGAGCGGGCCTCACTGATGCAGCGTGTGCTGGGACGTTTCAAAGTCAAAAGGGGTGGGCTAAAGCACAAGACTTCCGATTGAAAAAGCGGATAATGGCCGCCTATTTTTTGCTCGTGATGCTGGTAATCCCGTATGGAAATCAAGGTCAACTTTCTCGACAACCTTCGACTTGAAGCCAAGTTTGATGACTTTACGGTGGTGGCCGATCAACCTATCCGCTACAAGGGCGACGGCTCGGCCCCCGGGCCGTTCGATTACTTTCTGGCTTCATCGGCGTTGTGCGCGGCTTACTTTGTGAAGTTGTATTGCCAGACACGCAATATTCCCACCGATAACATTCGCCTGTCGCAGAACAATATTGTCGATCCGGAAAATCGCTACAACCAGATCTTCAAGATCCAGGTCGAGCTCCCGGCGGATATCAGCGACAAGGACCGCCAAGGCATTCTGCGCTCCATCGACCGTTGCACGGTGAAGAAGGTCGTGCAAGCCGGGCCTGAGTTTGTCATTGAAGAGGTGGAAAACCTCGACGCCGATGCCCAGGCGCTGCTGATGCCCAATTCGGTTTCCCAAGCCGGCACCTACATCGCCGGCAAGGACCTGCCGCTGGAGCAGACCATCGCCAATATGTCGGGTATTTTGGCGGACCTGGGCATGAAGATCGAGATCGCTTCGTGGCGCAATATCGTGCCCAATGTGTGGTCGCTGCATATTCGCGATGCCCACTCGCCGATGTGTTTTACCAATGGCAAGGGCGCGACCAAAGAGAGCGCACTGGCGTCGGCGTTGGGCGAGTTTATCGAGCGACTGAACTGCAATTTTTTCTACAACGATCAGTTCTGGGGCGAAGACATCGCCAACGCGGCGTTTGTGCATTACCCGGACGAGCGCTGGTTCAAGCCTGGCCGTAAAGATGCGCTGCCGGCGGAAATCCTCGACGAGTACTGCCTGAACATCTACAACCGCGACGGCGAGCTGCGAGGCTCCCACCTGATCGATACCAACTCGGGTAATGAAGAGCGCGGCATCTGCTCGCTGCCGTACGTGCGCCAGTCGGACGGCGAGGTGGTGTATTTTCCGTCCAACCTGATTGAAAACCTGTTCCTGAGCAACGGCATGAGCGCCGGTAACACGCTGGCCGAAGCTCAGGTGCAATGCCTGTCGGAAATTTTCGAGCGCGCGGTCAAACGCGAGATCATCGAAGGTGAATTCGCACTGCCGGATGTACCGGCCAACGTGCTGGCGAAGTACCCGGGAATCATGGCCGGTATTCAGGCGCTGGAAGAGCAGGGGTTCCCGGTTCTGGTGAAGGATGCCTCCCTGGGGGGAGAATTCCCGGTGATGTGCGTCACGTTGATGAACCCGCGTACCGGCGGTGTGTTTGCCTCGTTCGGCGCGCACCCGAGCCTGGAAGTGGCGCTGGAACGCAGCCTGACCGAATTGTTGCAGGGCCGCAGTTTCGAAGGCCTCAACGACTTGCCCCAGCCGACGTTTGAAGGTCATGCGGTGACCGAGCCGAATAACTTCGTCGAGCACTTCATCGACTCCAGCGGCGTGGTGTCGTGGCGCTTCTTCAGTGCCAAGTCAGATTACGAATTCGTGGAGTGGGACTTCTCCGGCCAGGGTGAAAACTCGAATGCCGAGGAGGCCGCGACCTTGTTCGGCATCCTCGAAGGCATGGGCAAGCAAGTGTACATGGCGGTCTACGAGCATATCGGCGCGAAAGCGTGCCGCATCCTGGTGCCGGGCTATTCGGAAATCTATCCGGTGGACGATCTGATCTGGGATAACACCAACAAAGCGCTGTTTTTCCGCGCCGACATCCTGAACCTGCACAGCCTGGCCGAAGACGAACTGCAGGCGCTGGTGGAGCGTCTGGTGGAAAGCGAGCTGGACGACTACACCGACATCACCACCTTGATCGGCATCGAGTTTGATGACAACACGGCTTGGGGCCAGTTGACGATCCTGGAGTTGAAGCTGCTGATCTATCTGGCCTTGCAGCAGTTTGAAGAGGCGAAGGAAGCGGTGGAAACCTTCTTGCAGTACAACGACAACACGGTTGAGCGCGGGTTGTTCTACCAGGCCGTGAATGTGGTGCTGGAGATGAAGCTGGACGAAGACCTGGAGCTGGAAGACTACGAGGTCAATTTCCGCCGGATGTTCGGCAACGAGCGGATGGATGCGGCGATCGGCTCGGTGGACGGCAGCGTGCGCTTCCATGGCTTGACGCCGACCAGCATGAAGCTGGAGGGGCTCGATAGACACCTGCGCCTGATCGACAGCTACAAAAAACTGCACGCGGCGCGGGCCAATGTGTCGGCTTTATCTTCGGGGCTCGCCCCGTCGCTTGGCTAAACTCAGCGCTTGCATAGGGTTCGGTTTTTTCCGAACCCCGAGATTCAGTCAAACGGAACGAAAGCGCAGGATCTGCGCGCCGTCGAAAGGGTCGATCAGGTAATGGGCCTGCACGCCGAACGTATCCTGCAAGCGTTGCGGGGTCAGCACCTCCAGTGGTTTGCCGAGGGCCACCAGCCGGCCCCGTTCCAGTACCGCCAGGCGATCACAGGTCAACGCCTGGTTCAGGTCGTGCAGGGCGATGACCGTCGTGACGGGTAGCGCTTGCACGACTTTCAGGATGGCGAGCTGATGCTGGATATCCAGGTGATTGGTGGGTTCGTCCAGCAATAGAATCTGCGGGCGTTGGGCCAGGGCCCGAGCGATGTGGACGCGTTGGCGTTCACCGCCGGACAGACTGTGCCAGGTGCGGTTTTTCAAGTGCGCCGCATCGACGTCCCACAGCGCCTGCTGGACGATGGCCGCGTCTTCGTTTGACCACGGACTCAAGGCTGACAACCACGGCGTTCGGCCCAAGGCAACGGCATCGAACACGCTGATCGCATCCAGTGTGTCGGCTTGTTGCTCAACCACAGCCAGGGTCTGCGCGACGGTTCGCCGTGCCAGTGTCTTGAGGGGCTGGTTGTTGAGGCGAATGTCGCCCCGGCTGGGGGCGCGCACGCCCGCCAGCAGTTTGAGCAGTGTGGATTTTCCCGAACCGTTGGGCCCGACGAGGCCCAGGGTTTCGCCCCGACGGATGTCCAAGTGGATATCGTGCAACAACTCGGCGTCCCGCACATGGAACCCGAGGGCGGAACAACTCAGCACGGATTCGCCGATAACAGAGGTGACGGCATTCATCGGGCATTTCTCCGACCGATCAGGATCAACGCGAACACCGGAGCACCCACCAGTGCAGTGATGACGCCGACCGGGATGACTTGGCCTTTGATCAGCGTTCGGGAGAAGACATCGGCGGCGATCAGGAACACCGCGCCACCCAACGCGCTTGCTGGCAATAGGCGCGCATGCCGGGTCCCCAGCAACAAACGCACGGCATGGGGAATGACCAACCCGACGAAACCGATGGAGCCCACAATCGACACCATCACCGCTGTCACCAGTGCCGCGCAGCTGATCAGCAGAAATTGCACCCGGCGTACCGGAATGCCAAGGGAGGCGGCCGAGTCGGCGCCAAAGGTAAAGGCGTCCAGCGCCCGTCGGTGCCACAGGCACACCGCAAGACCGATCAATGCCACGGGCACCGACAACCACACCGACGGCCAACGGACCCCACTGAGATTTCCCAGCAACCAGAACATGATGCCGCGAGCTTGTTCGGAGCTGGCGGACTTGGTAATCAGAAACGCGGTGAGCGCATTGAACAACTGCGAGCCGGCAATCCCGGCCAGGATGATCTGCCCGGTGCCAGCGGGTGAGCGACTGGCACGGGCCAGCAAAACGACCACGGCGAACGCGGCAACGGCCCCGGCGAAGGCCCCGACCGACAACGAAATCAGCCCCGCCCCAATGCCCAGCAGCGCCACCAGTACCGCGCCTGTCGAGGCGCCGGCGGAGATGCCGAGCAGGTAAGGATCGGCCAACGGGTTGCGCAACAGCGATTGCAAGATCACCCCGCAGGTCGCCAGGCCCGCACCGCAGGCCGCCGCCACCAGCGCACGGGTCAGCCGGTAGTTCCAGACGATGCCTTCGTCTATCGGGTCGAGGGCATAACCTGCGGCCCACAGTTTGTTGGCCAGCACCTGGAACACCACACTCGGCTCGATACTCGTCTCACCGATGGCCACGCCGGCAATCACTGCCAGGAGCAGCGCCGCCAACGCCAGCAACGTTCGAATCAGCGTCGGAATCATTTCGGCAGGTCGTAGCCGCTGATGGCCGTCGCCAGGGTTTCCAGGCCGTCGAACATTCTGATGCTCGCTTGCATGGCCATCGCATCGAGAATGATGATGCGGTTGTTTTTCACCGCGTCCATATTGCGGGTCACCGGGTCACTGCGCAGGAATTGCAGCTTCTTTTCATGGTCATCAGCCGGAAAACGTCGGCGATCCATGCGGGCAATGACCAGGAAGGTCGGGTTGGCCTTGGCGATGGTTTCCCAGCCGACGGTCGGCCATTCCTCATCGGATTCGACCACGTTGCGCACGCCCAGGGTACTGAGCATGAAGTCAGGAATGCCCTTGTGCCCGGCCACATAGGGATCGATGTCCAGACTGGCGCTGGAGAACCAGAACAGCGCACTCGTCTGCTTCAGATCCTTGGCCTGCACCGTGGCGATAGACTTCGCCAGGCTGGCCTTGAGTTGGGCGTTCAACTGCTGGCCACGCTCCTGTACGTCGAAGATTTCAGCCAACTGGCTGATGCTCTTGTAGATGCTGTCGATGCGAAACGCCTCCAGCCGCGTGCCGTCCGCACCGACCAGATTATCCTTGGCTTCGCAATCGGAGGGCATCAGGTAGGTCGGGATCTTCAGTTCGTGAAACTGCTGGCGGGTACCGACCACGCCTTGCGGCCCGACCATCCATTCCAGTTCCACCGCCACCAGTTGCGGACGTTTGCCGATCACCGCCTCGAAGCTCGGCTCGTTATCGGCCAGGCGTTCGATCTTGTCGTTCTGCGCCTTGTATTTCATCTGCACATCGTTGAACCAGAGCGAAGTGCCGACCACCTTGTCGCTCAACCCCATGGCATAGAGCATTTCAGTGCCGGCCTGGCCGATGGTCACGGCGCGACTGGGCGATTGCTCGAAAGTCAGCGTGCTGCCGCAGTTCTCGAGGGTCAGGGGATAGTGAGTCGGGGCCGCGTGGGCGAGGCTCGGCAGACCCAGGGCGATGACAAGGGGGGCAAGGCGGGGCAGCAGCATGACGCAAACTCCAGTTGACCGTACACGGAGCAGGGGACGGACTGGAAAACACATCATCGAACGCTGCCGCTGAAGCACTGAAGTGCCGATCGGCCCAGTGACGCGCAACGCAAGGATGCCCTTCCCGGACACCCCGCCGGTTAGTGATTGACTTGGCCGGCAGGTCTCCTGACTGATGCGTCATCGCCTGGCTCCAGCCTTCCCGGGGTGATCCCAGTGGCCATTGAGGAGCAGGCTCAGCACCTACAGTTGCGGGGGCAGTTCCGTTTGATGCCGTGCGTGGCATCTCGGATTCCCTATTAGTCCCGTGGGGGAACCGGCGCTGGGCATGGTAGTCGATCAGGGTGTTTATCACCACTCGCCACTGAGCGGTCTTCTCCTGGCGTCGTACGATTGCGGGAATGATTTTCCGGAGGTGCGGCATAGCGCCGCTTCTTGCTATTCTGGTCGCCCTCTTCATGGACGAACACTGAGACAAACCATGGCTAACTACACCCCGTCACACATCGGGAAGATATTGCTGGGCCTGCTGTTTGCCCTGATTGGTATCGGTTTGTTGAGCATTGCCATCAATCTCACGCTTGAGCGACGCGAGTTTCTCGATCGCGCACAGACCGCCGATGGCATCGTCAGCCACTTGAATGCCGGTGGTTCGCATCCTGAGATCGCCTTCACCACGAGCAGTGGTGAAAAAATCTCCTACCCCCAGGGCGGCTTCATTTTCGGCTATCAGCAGGGTCAGCCGGTGCGGGTGCATTACCTGCCCGAGCAGCCTGCCAACAGCGCCATCGTCGATGACTTGGCCGCGCTGTGGGGCACTTCCGGGGTCCTGGGTCTTATCGGTCTGGTGTTCACGCTGGTCGGTCTGGCAAAAGCTATCCGTCAGCGCGGTCGCGGTGCGGTTCATTCACATAAAGGACTTTAACGTATGAGCTACAACATCCCGATCCCGGTCAATGAAAGTCGCTGGCAGTATCAGACCGCCAGCGGCGGCGGCCTGACCGTGGTCATGGTGGCGGGCAGCGGCGGTTCGATCATCCTGCGTTCGCCCGAGGGCGAGGACATCAGCTACCGCTACGGCGGCGTCGGAGTCGGTGCCGGATTCGGCGCGCGGCTGCCGCGTTTCGGCAAGATCAATATCCAGATCAAGGGCAAGGGGGTGGCTGCGGCCGGCGCGGCGGAGGCGTTTCCCAGCACCGGCAAGGTGTTTGTCAGCGATGCCTTGGTCGCTCGCGACCTGACCAGTGACGACATCACCGGACCTTGCATGTACACCGAAGTTGGGGTGGGCCTGGGAATCGGCGGCTCGGCCACGGCGCTGTTGTTCGGGCTTGATCCCAAGTTGCTGGCGTTGTCGATGGCACTGAATTCCAACCCGGCGACCTCGCTCATCGCTGCCACCCTGGTCAACCAGCGGCTGGCGAAGTCGGCCAAGGGGGCGGTGGTCATGGCCGGTATAAACGCTGGCCTGCAGGCCGGTGGCGGCGCTGCGATTTACATAGGCTATCTGTTCTAGTCGGATTGTGGAGTAATGCCACGGCTATCCCGGCATGCATGCCGGGATGCCCACTCCACAATGCCTGCGTTCGGCCAGCGTGGTTAACGGGGCGCCCCAGATCAAGATCAAAAGCGAGGC
>NZ_JACNDD010000053.1:0-41642 GCF_017351395.1 Pseudomonas sp. FW305-28 | reverse complement strand
ACAGTAGCCAGACAAAAAAAGACCCCGCTCAACCTGGTTGAGCGGGGTCTTTTTTTACCGGTATCGCTTAAGGACGCTTGCGATTGCTGATCAACGTACCCACACCCGTATCGGTGAAGATCTCCAGCAGAATCGCATTCGGCACCCGGCCGTCGATGATCAGCGAGCTGCCGACGCCGCCCTGTACCGCTTCCAGCGCGCAACGGATCTTCGGCAGCATGCCGCCGTAGATGGTGCCATCGGCGATCAGGTCATCTACCTGCTGGGTCGACAACCCGGTCAGGACCTTGCCGGTCTTGTCCATCAGGCCGGCGATGTTGGTCAGCAGCATCAGCTTTTCAGCTTTCAGTGCCTCGGCAACCTTGCCCGCCACCAGGTCGGCGTTGATGTTGTACGACTCACCGTTGGCGCCCACGCCGATTGGCGCGATCACGGGGATAAAGTCGCCCTTGACCAGCAGGTTCAGCAGGTCGGTGTTGATGCCGACCACTTCGCCCACATGACCGATGTCGATGATTTCCGGCTGGGTCATCTCCGGCGTCTGGCGGGTGACGGTGAGTTTCTTCGCCCGGATCAGCTCGGCGTCCTTGCCCGTCAGGCCAATGGCGCTGCCGCCATGGCGGTTGATCAGGTTGACGATGTCCTTGTTGACCTGGCCGCCGAGGACCATTTCCACCACATCCATGGTCTGTGCGTCAGTCACGCGCATGCCGTCGATGAAGTGGCTCTCGATGGACAGGCGCTTGAGCAGGTCGCCGATTTGCGGGCCGCCGCCGTGGACCACCACCGGGTTGATGCCCACGGCCTTCATCAGCACGATGTCGCGGGCGAAGCCGGTTTTCAGCTCCTCGCTTTCCATCGCGTTGCCGCCGTATTTGATCACCAGGGTCTTGCCGACGTAGCGTCGGATATAAGGCAACGCTTCGGACAGGACCTTGGCGGTGTTGGCGGCGGCTTCGCGTTCGAGGGTCATTCAGGGCTCCGGTAGTGCTTCAAAAAATCAAAACGGTAGTTGGAGATCAGGTGCAACACGTTTGAGTTGGGTGTGGAACACGTCCTTGATGCGCTGCAGTTCGGCCTCGTTGTCGGCCTCGAAACGCAGCACCAGCACCGGGGTGGTGTTGGACGCGCGGACCAGGCCCCAGCCTTGTGGGTAGTCGACCCGTACACCGTCGATGGTGGTCAGTTCGGCGCCTTCGCCCCACTGGGCGTCGTGCAGTGCATCAATGATGCTGAATTTGCTCTCTTCGGTCACATGGATATTGATTTCCGGCGTAGAAATATCGTTCGGGAAGGTCGCGAACAGCTCTTCGGCCGTGGATTTTTCCTTGCTGAGGATCTCCAGCAGGCGCGCGGCGCTGTAGATACCGTCGTCGAAACCGAACCAGCGCTCCTTGAAGAAGATGTGGCCGCTCATTTCACCGGCCAGCAGGGCGCCGCTCTGTTTCATTTTTTTCTTGATCAACGAATGACCGGTTTTCCACATCAGCGGGCGACCGCCATATTCCTTGATCAGCGGGACCAGGCGACGGGTGCACTTAACGTCGAAGATGATTTCGGCGTTCGGATTGCGCGCCACCACGTCGCGAGCGAACAGCATCAGCAGGCGGTCGGGGAACACCACGCTGCCGGTATTGGTCACCACGCCGACGCGGTCGCCGTCGCCGTCGAAGGCCAGGCCCAGGTCGGCGTTGGTTTCCTTGACCTTGGCGATCAGGTCTTGCAGGTTTTCCAGTTTGCCCGGGTCCGGGTGGTGGTTAGGGAAGTTGCCGTCCACGTCGCAGAACAGCGGGATGACTTCGCAGTTCAGGGCTTCGATCAGTTGCGGAGCGATCACGCCGGCCGCGCCGTTGCCGCAGTCGACCACCACTTTCAGGCGTCGGGAGAGCTTCACGTCCTTGACGATCTCGTCGTTGTAGCGCTCGAGGATGTCGACCTTGGTCACGCTGCCCTGGCCGCTGCTCAGGTCGTTGGTCTTGAGGCGGGTGTGCAGGGCCTGGATCTGCTCGTTGGCGAGGGTGTCGCCGGCGATGACGATCTTGAAGCCGTTGTAGTTCGACGGGTTGTGGCTGCCGGTGAGCATGACCCCGGACTTGCCGGCCAGCACGTTGGCGGCGTAGTACAGCGCAGGCGTGGGCACCAGGCCCACGTCACTGACGTGGCAGCCGCTGTCGGCAACGCCTTTGATCAATTGTTCGACCAGCTCGGGGCCCGACAAGCGGCCGTCGCGGCCGACGCACACGTTCGGTTCACCCTGGGCCAGGCTCTGGGAGCCAATGGCGCGACCGATCCAGTAGGCGGTTTCGGCGGTGAGGGTTTCCGGTACCACGCCACGGATGTCGTAGGCGCGGAAGATGCTATCAGGGAAGATCGGGGCGATTGCGGCTGGGGTGTTCATGGGCGGGGCGCTCTATCAGGAAAGTGACTGGACAGGCCGACGCTGGGCGTCGGCAGGCTCAAGCTGAAGGGTATGACGGCGTTTTTGACAGAGAGTTCGTGGTGGGAAATTGCCATGAGACAGCGTTACCTCGGCCTCGCTCGCCTAATACATTGATTCCGGATGGGAAACCTAGCAGAAAGCCATTGCGCATTTTTTGTCCTGAAACAGAAGCTTAACAAACGGGCCGGGCAGGACGCCCGGCCCGGAACTGCACGGTCAATGGCTGCCGGAGTGCCCGAAACCACCGGCGCCGCGCTGGCTCTCGTCGAATTCCTCGACCAGTTCGAAGTGGGCCTGGACCACCGGCACCAGCACCAACTGCGCGATGCGCTCGCCCACGGCAATGTTGAAAGCCGTTTGGCCGCGGTTCCAGCACGACACCATCAGTTCGCCCTGGTAGTCGGAATCGATCAGGCCCACCAGGTTGCCCAGCACGATGCCGTGCTTGTGGCCCAGGCCCGAGCGCGGCAGGATCAGCGCGGCCAGGCCCGGGTCGCCGATGTACACCGACAGGCCGGTAGGAATCAGCAGGGTCTGGCCTGGTTCCAGGATCGTGTCCTGCTTGAGCATCGCCCGCAGGTCGAGGCCGGCGGAGCCCGGTGTGGCGTATTGCGGCAGCGGGAATTCGCTACCGATGCGTGGATCGAGAATCTTGGCTTGTAAGGCGTGCATGAAAATTAAACCTGGTTCAGACGTTCGGCGATAAAAGTGATCAGCTGGCGGGCAATCTTGCTCTTGCTGGTCTGGGCGAAAAGCGTGGCGTGCAACTGGCGGTCGATCACGCTGCAGGCGTTTTCTTCGCTGTTGAAGCCGATGCTCGGATTGGCGACGTCGTTGGCGACGATCAAGTCGAGGTTCTTGTCCTTGAGCTTGCGGGCAGCGTAATCGAGCAGGTGTTCGGTCTCGGCGGCGAAGCCGACACTGAACGGACGGTCGGGGCGGGTGGCGATGCTGGCCAGGATGTCCGGGTTGCGCACCATTTGTAGTAGCAGGCCGTCGCCGCTTGTAGGGTCTTTCTTCAATTTTTGCGGGGCAACGACTTCGGGGCGGTAGTCCGCTACCGCAGCCGAGGCGATGAACAGGTCGCAGGGGATGGCCGCTTCACAGGCCGCGAGCATGTCCCGGGCACTGACCACGTCGATGCGCGTGACCCGGTCCGGGGTTGGCAGGTGCACGGGGCCGGTGATCAGCGTCACCCGGGCGCCGGCTTCCACGGCGGCTTCGGCCAGGGCGAAGCCCATTTTCCCGGAGCTGTGATTGGTGATGTAGCGCACCGGGTCGATGTTTTCCTGGGTCGGCCCGGCGGTGATCAGCACGTGCTTGCCGGTCAGGGCCTGGCGCTGGAAGCAGTCGGCGGCGCACTGGGCCAGGTCCGTGGCTTCGAGCATGCGCCCCATGCCGACATCGCCGCAGGCCTGGCTGCCGGAGGCCGGGCCAAAGACTTTCAGGGCGCGGCTTTCCAGCAGTTGCAGGTTGGCCTGGGTGGCCGGGTCGCGCCACATGGCCTGGTTCATGGCGGGTGCGACGGCGACCACGGCGTCGGTGGCGAGCACCAGGGTGGTCAACAGGTCGTCGGCGATGCCTTGGGCCAGGCGGGCGATCAGGTCGGCCGTGGCCGGGGCGATCAGCACCAGGTCGGCCCACTTGGCCAGTTCGATATGGCCCATGGCGGCTTCGGCCGCCGGGTCGAGCAAGTCCAGGTGGACCGGGTGCCCCGACAGGGCTTGCATGGTCAGTGGGGTAATGAACTCGCTGCCGCCACGGGTCATGACGACCCGTACTTCCGCGCCCTGGTCGATGAGTCGGCGAACCAGCTCGGCGCTCTTGTAGGCGGCAATGCCGCCGCCGACGCCCAGAACGATGCGTTTCCGATACAGCCGCTGCATAGGCCTGCCTTTCGATTTCAGTGGTCAGTGCAAGGCGAACCCCTTGGCAGCAGCTGCCAGGGTGCAAATCACCTGCAAAAAAGATGGGCTACGATATCACAGCGACCGCTACGGAACAGCGGCGCCCACAATCAGGGAGATGCCATGAGTATTCGCGATTGGCCTGTGGCCGAGCGGCCGCGGGAGAGGTTACTGGCGCTGGGGGCGGGGAGTCTTTCGGACGCCGAGCTGCTGGCGATTTTTTTACGAACCGGCGTGTCCGGCAAAAGCGCGGTGGATCTGGCGCGACAACTGTTGATTCAATTTGGCAGCCTGCGCGCGCTGCTTGAAGCGGATCAGATCACATTCAGTAACCACATGGGGCTCGGGCCGGCGAAGTTTGCCCAACTGCAGGCGGCTCAGGAAATGAGTCGGCGGCATTTGGCTGAACGGGCGCGGGAAAAGACCATGCTGGAAAGCCCGTTGGCGGTTCGTGAATACCTCAAGTCCATGCTGCGTCACGAACCCCACGAGGTGTTCGGTTGCCTGTTTCTCAACGCCAAGCACCAGGTGCTGACCTTCGAGGCGCTGTTTCGCGGTTCTATCGACAGCGCCAGTGTCCATCCCCGGCAGGTGGTCAAGCGCGCGCTGGCCCACAACGCCGCTGCGTTGATCCTGTGCCACAACCACCCCTCCGGCAACACCGAGCCCAGCCAGGCCGACCGGGTGCTCACCGAGCGGCTCCAAGAGGCCCTGGAACTGATCGACGTGCGGGTGCTCGACCACTTCATTGTTGGCGATGGGGAGCCGCTGTCGATGGCGGAGTATGGGTGGATGTAGCCAGGGTCATGCTTGAATAATCCCTTGTGGGAGCAAAGCTTGCTCGCGATGACGTCGACACATACAACACTTCTGTTGGCTGTAAAACCGCTATCGCGAGCAAGCTTCGCTCCCACAGGCTCCCACAGGAGGGGACTGTGGTTACTTGAGGCTGACCTTGGAGTAATCCTGCCGTCCAAACGGGCTCACCGCATAACCCTGCACATCCTTGCGGGTCAGTGCGAAGGCGGTGGGGTGCGCCAGGGGCAGCCACAGGGCCTGCTGCTGGATCTGGGCCTGGGCCTGCTCGTAGAGCTTGGCACGCACGCCTTGTTCGCCGGTGGTCTTGCCGGCGCTGATCAGTTTGTCCAGGTCCGGGTTGCAGTAGCGGGCGAAGTTGGTGCCGGACTTGAGCGCCGCGCAGGAAAACTGCGGTGTGAGGAAATTGTCCGGGTCGCCGTTGTCGCCGGCCCAGCCCATGAACAGCAGGTCATGTTCGCCGGCCTTGGCGCGGCGGATCAGTTCGCCCCATTCGATCACGCGGATTTCCGCCTGGATGCCGATCTGCGCCAGGTCGGATTGCAGCAGCTGGGCGCCAACGCTGGGGTTGGGGTTCAGCAGGCTGCCGGAAGGGCGGGTCCAGATGGTGGTCTGGAAGCCTTCCTTCAAACCGGCCTTGGCCAGCAGGTCGCGGGCCTTCGCTGGGTCGTGGGCATAGCCGGGCAGGCTCTTGGCGTAGCTCCAGGTGTTGGGCGGGTAGGGGCCGTTGGCGGCTTCGGCGGTGCCTTCGAAGACGGTCTTGAGGTAGCTGGCCTTGTCGAAGGCCAGGTTGATGGCTTGTCGCACCTCAGGCTTGTCCAGTGGCGGATGCTGGCTGTTGATCGCCACGAACGCGGTCATGAAGGCGTCGGTCTGGGCCACGCTCAGGGTCGGTTCCTGCCGGGCGGCCTGGACGTCCAGCGGCTTGGGCGACAAGGCGATCTGGCATTCGTTGCGGCGCAGTTTCTGCAGGCGCACATTGGCATCCGGCGTGATAGCGAAGACCAGCGGGTCCACTTTGGGCTTGCCGCCGAAATAGGCGTCGTTGGCCTTGTAGCGGATCGAGGCGTCCTTCTGGAACCGGCTGAAGATGAACGGGCCGGTGCCGACCGGCTGGTTGTTGAGTTTTTCCGGCGTGCCGGCCTGCATCAGTTGATCGGCGTATTCGGCCGAATAGATGGAGGCAAAGCCCATGCTCAACGTTGCCAGGAAGGTCGAATCGGCGTGATCGAGGGTGAAACGCACGGTCAGCGGGTCCAGGGCGTCGATTTTCTTGATCAGCGCCGGCAATTGCATGGACTGGGCGTGGGGGAAGCCGCTTTGCGCGACCTTGTGCCACGGGTTCGCCGGGTCGAGCATGCGCTCGAAGCTGAACTTCACGTCCTCGGCGGTCAGGTCGCGGCGCGGCGTGAAGTACTCGGTGTGATGGAACTTGACCTGTGGCCGCAGCTTGAACACGTAGGTCAGGCCATCGGTAGAGATCTCCCAGCGCTCGGCCAGGCTGGGGACCACTTTGCCGCTGGCGGTATCGAAATCCACCAGGCGGTTCATCAGCACGTCGGCGGAGGCGTTGGTGGTGGTCAGGGAGTTGTACTGGACGACATCGAACCCTTCCGGGCTGGCTTCGGTGCAGACGCTCAGGGCGGCGGCCCAAGCCTGCGGGGTGATCAGCAGAGGGGCGAGCAACAACGGTAGGGCAGCGAGGCGCATGGTCGGTTTCCTGTGCAAGTCGAAGGCCCATCTGCGAGTGCAGTCTGGAAAAAGCCTACCCTAGTGGGCTCGCTGCCAAATGACTATCCCCTTTTTGCATTTTCCGGCACTCTGCGGCGACGGGATGGGTGGCCAGAACCTGCCGCACGTGAAAAAAACCTGCGTGCAGCGACGAGCGGTCAGGGGCCGTGCCAGCCTCTGCCCCAGCCGTCCGGGGCGGTGAGCCGATGTTTCTCCAGGAAGACAAATCACATCGGCTGTTGTTGCGCTGTGGTCTTTCTGGTATAAAGCAGCGCTCTTTTCTAGGGGCCCGGTTCCTTCACTGTAGGTGTAGCCGGTAAGACCCTTAAAGAAACGCGGCGCCTGGCGCCAAATGACTGAGAGATTAAGCGGCCAACCCATGCCGGGTTGGGCATGTGGTTTTAGAGGGCTGAGGCATGTCGAGAGTCTGTCAAGTTACCGGTAAGGGTCCGGTGACTGGGAATAACATTTCCCACGCAAACAACAAAACCCGTCGTCGTTTCCTGCCGAACCTGCAGCATCACCGCTTCTGGGTTGAAGAAGAGAAACGTTTTGTGCGTCTGCGCGTATCTGCCAAGGGCATGCGTATCATCGACAAGCGTGGCATCAGTGTCGTGCTGGCCGAACTTCGTCGCGATGGCAAGGTTTAAGGGAGCTAATCATGCGTGAATTGATTCGTTTGATCTCGAGCGCCGGTACTGGTCACTTCTACACTACCGACAAGAACAAGCGTACTACCCCGGACAAAATCGAGATCAAGAAATATGATCCGGTTGTTCGCAAGCACGTGATCTACAAGGAAGGCAAAATCAAGTAATTGATTTTTCCCTCTTACGAAAAAGGCCCGTATCGCGAGATACGGGCCTTTTTTGTTGCTCAGGTTTCGTGGTCAGCAACGAGAGGGGTCAACCGCAGTGGATGCTGACAATGATCCTGTTGGCATCGGTGTGCAGGTTGATGCGTCGCGGACGCAGGTCCCAGCTCGAAGGATACTTCGGCCCCGTGGCGCGTACGGGAGCCCCATTGGCCAAGGCGCGAACCTCTTCAAGCAGCTCGGGGGTGCATTTTTGGCCGATGGTGTATCGGGCGATGGCCAGGTCGCATTGATCGGGTAAGACGGGCATGTTTGCCTCCTTGCAAATGATAGGTCAGGGCGCTCACTCGTCGGGTTGGCCGCACGTCCTGTGCGTAGCCGTCGCGACGATAAAATGTGTGACGCCCGCGAACAGTCTCATCTGCTTCGCGGGTGATTGACCAGCGCTAGAGTGTCAGCTGCTTTTTCAGTCGGGCTCAGGCCTTCTGCTCGAACACCACGTAGATCTTGCGGCAAGGCTCGAGCACTTCCCAGGTGCCCTTGAACCCGGCCGGGATCACGAAGCGGTCGCCGGCCCGCAGGGTCTTGGCGTTGCCATCGTTGTCCCGCAGCACGGAGACGCCCTGGACGATCTCGCAGTATTCATGTTCGGTGTAATTGACCGTCCACTGGCCGACGGCGCCTTCCCATACGCCAGCGTTCATTTGCCCACAAGGGCTGCTGTAGTGGTTGAACACGGTTTGCTCGGGATCGCCCTTGAACACCTTGGCCGGGTCCGGGCGATAACGTTCGGCGGTGGTATTGGCCTGGCTGAAGTCGACGATGTCCTGAATGCTCATGCGGGTGATCCCCAGTGATCGCTTGGAAGGCCTCGAGTCTATGTTTATTAAAACGAACATCGCAAGGTCGTTTGCCACCGTTGTGTCAAATATATTGAAACATGACCGGCCGCTGGTTTAGGGTGGCGGGTGCCCTATGCCGAAAACAGCGCCGAAAACAGGCTGGCCGGGCAGAATTCTTTTGAGCGCTGCGCATTGCGCGGCGTTCGTACTCAATAAGAGGAGGACACACGCATGACCACCCTGACTCGTACCGATTGGGAACAACGCGCCCGCGACCTGAAGATCGAAGGCCGCGCCTTCATCAACGGTGAGTACACCGATGCGGTGTCCGGCGAAACGTTCGATTGCCTCAGCCCGGTCGATGGCCGCCTGTTGGGCAAGATCGCCAGCTGCGACGTGGCCGACGCCCAGCGTGCTGTCGAAAATGCCCGCGCCACCTTCAACTCCGGCGTCTGGTCGCGCCTGGCGCCAAGCAAGCGCAAAACCACCATGATCCGTTTCGCCGGCTTGCTCAAGCAGCATGCCGAGGAACTGGCGCTGCTGGAAACCCTGGACATGGGCAAGCCGATCAGCGATTCGCTGAACATCGACGTGCCCGGCGCGGCCCAGGCCTTGAGCTGGAGCGGTGAAGCCATCGACAAGCTCTACGACGAAGTGGCGGCCACCCCGCACGATCAACTGGGCCTGGTGACCCGTGAGCCGGTGGGTGTCGTGGGGGCTATCGTGCCCTGGAACTTCCCATTGATGATGGCCTGCTGGAAGCTCGGCCCGGCGCTGTCCACCGGTAACTCGGTGGTGCTCAAGCCGTCGGAAAAATCCCCGCTGACCGCCATCCGTATCGCTGCGCTGGCGATCGAGGCCGGCATTCCGAAAGGCGTGCTGAACGTGTTGCCAGGCTACGGCCACACCGTCGGCAAGGCCCTGGCCCTGCATATGGACGTCGATACGCTGGTGTTCACTGGCTCGACCAAGATCGCCAAGCAACTGATGATCTATTCCGGCGAATCCAACATGAAGCGCATCTGGCTGGAAGCCGGCGGCAAGAGCCCGAACATCGTGTTCGCCGATGCCCCGGACCTGCAGGCCGCCGCCGAATCCGCTGCCAGCGCCATCGCCTTCAACCAGGGCGAAGTCTGCACCGCTGGCTCGCGACTGTTGGTGGAGCGCTCCATCAAGGACACGTTCCTGCCGCTGGTGATCGAAGCCCTCAAGGGTTGGAAGCCGGGCAATCCCCTGGACCCGGCCACCAACGTCGGTGCCCTGGTCGATACCCAGCAGATGAACACCGTGCTGTCCTACATCGAGGCGGGCCATAGCGACGGCGCCAAACTGGTGGCCGGTGGTAAGCGCATCCTTGAGGAAACCGGCGGCACTTACGTCGAGCCGACGATTTTCGACGGTGTGAGCAACGCCATGAAAATTGCCCAGGAAGAGATTTTCGGCCCGGTGTTGTCGGTCATCGCCTTCGACACCGCCGAGCAGGCCATCGAGATCGCCAACGACACGCCATATGGCCTGGCCGCAGCGGTATGGACCAAGGATATCTCCAAGGCTCACCTGACCGCCAAGGCCCTGCGTGCCGGCAGCGTATGGGTCAACCAGTACGACGGCGGCGACATGACCGCACCGTTCGGTGGTTTCAAGCAGTCGGGCAACGGTCGCGACAAGTCGCTGCATGCATTCGACAAATACACCGAACTGAAGTCGACCTGGATCAAGCTCTGACAGTGACGGCCCCGGATCTTGTCCGGGGTCTCATGCAGCGCTGATTCCCTCTGTGGGAGCGAGCTTGCTCGCGATAGCGGTACGACAGTCGACGACCTTGTTGAATGTTGCGCCGCCATCGCGAGCAGGCTCGCTCCCACATTGGTCGGGGATGAGCGGAAGATTGGCGGTCAACACACATCCCCTGTGGGAGCGAGCTTGCTCGCGATAGCGGTACGACAGTCGACGACCTTGTTGAATGTTGCGCCGCCATCGCGAGCAAGCTCGCTCCCACAGTGTTTTGGGTGATGGTTGAGATTGATAACTGTCCACAGGAGCGTGGAAATGCGTTGGGCAACCTATTTCGCCGTGCTGGCGTCTGTCCTGAGCGTCGGCTTGGCCCTGGGCGTGAGCATGCCGTTGGTGTCGCTGCGCCTGGAGGGCTGGGGTTATGGCTCGTTCGCCATCGGTGTGATGGCGGCCATGCCGGCGGTGGGGGTGTTGCTCGGGGCCAAGGTGTCGAGCCGGCTGGCGGCGCGGTTCGGCACGGCGGCGTTGATGCGCCTGTGCCTGTGGGGCGGTGCGGTGTCCATCGGGTTGCTGGCGCTGCTGCCCAGCTATCCGGTCTGGTTGCTGCTGCGCTTGATGATTGGCGTGGTCCTGACCTTGGTGTTCATTCTGGGGGAGAGCTGGATCAACCAACTGGTCATTGAAAAATGGCGTGGACGGTTGGTGGCGCTGTACGGCAGTAGCTACGCCCTGAGCCAGTTGTCCGGCCCGTTGCTGCTGGGCGCGCTGGGGACCGATCATGACTACGGGTTCTGGGTGGGCGTCGGCCTGCTGTTGGTCGCACCCTTGCTGTTGCTGGGCCGTAGCGGTGCGCCGAGCAGCGAGGCCGGCAACGTTACGTTCGGCGATTTGTGGAGGTTTTGCCGTGGCTTGCCGGCGATTGCCTGGGCGGTCTCGTTGTTCGCTGCGTTCGAGGCGATGATCCTCACGTTGTTGCCGGTGTATTGCCTGCGCCAGGGTTTCACGGCCGACATTGCGCTGGCGATGGTCAGCACCGTGGTGGTCGGTGATGCCTTGCTGCAATTGCCCATCGGCGCCCTGGCCGATCGCGTGTCTCGCCGGTCGTTGTTCACCGGATGCGCGGTGGCGCTGACGTTATCGAGCCTGGCGGTACCCCTACTGATCGATACGTTGCTGATTTGGCCGCTATGGGTGCTGTTTGGTGCCAGCGCAGGCGGGTTGTTCACCTTGTCGCTGATCCTGATCGGCGAGCGTTACCGCGACGATGCGCTGGTGCGGGCCAATGCCCATATCGCGCAGTTGTGGGGGATCGGCTGCCTGGTCGGCCCGCTGGTGGCGGGAGCGGGCAGCCAATGGGTCAGCGGACATGCGCTGCCGTTGTTCATGGCGGCCGGGGCGTTCGGGTTGGTGATCCTGCTGTTGCGCCAAGGGGCGTTCGGGGCAACCCAAGCGGCCTGAGCACACCCAAATCCCTTGTCACAAAAGCGGGCTGCCTCTAAAGCATCCGCTCCAACCCGACAGTCGTGGCGAACCAGGCATTGAACCGGCGCCACCAACTGCCCGGTTCGCGGTCCAGGTCGTGGATCTTGCCGTTGTCTTCGGTGGTCCATACAAGCTTTCCATCTTTCAGCCTGGCCTGGTAACTCAGGGCCGGCGCCATGCCTTGCAAGGCCAGCTCGCGGACTTGGCCGGCGAGTTCCGGGCTGTCCACCAGCACGCCGACTTCGGTGTTCCACAGCACTGAGCGCGGGTCGAAATTGAACGAGCCGATGAAGGATTTCTGCTGGTCGAAGATGATCGCCTTGCTGTGCAGGCTGGAATCCGATTCGCCGTAGGATTTGCTGTAGAACAGATGCGGGCTGCCGCCGGTGTCGCCCGGTTGTCGTCGCAGTTCGAACAGGCGCACGCCATGTTGCAGCAGGGCCTTGCGGTACGGTGCATAGCCGCCGTGCACGGCGGGCACGTCGGTGGCTTCCAGGGAGTTGGTCAGCAGGCTCACCGACACGCCGGCATCGGCGCGACTGGTCAGGTACACCAAGCCTGGCTGGCCGGGGACGAAGTAGGCGGAAATCATGATCAGTTCTTTGCTGACGCCCGTCAGTTCGGGGGCCAGTTGGGTGGTCAGCAACAACTGAGGGTCCGGTTCGTCCTTGGCCAGCACCTTGCTGGGTGCGTCCCACAGCGCCTGGTTCCAGGCCCAGATCAACTGGTCGCGCCAGGTGTCCAGGCGCGGTTGGGTCTTGTAGGCGGTCAACTGCTGGTAGAGCGCGTGGTTTTCCTTGTGGGTCTGCTCCAGGGACTCTTGCAGGCGCAGGCGGCTGTTGGCCAGGTCCTTGGGCGTGGGGCGATGGGACAGGAACTGTTCGATGGGTTTGCTCAGGGCGCTGTTCCAGTACTGGTCGAAGCTATGGCCCAATTGTTCGGCCACCGGACCGACACTGAGCAGGTCGATGTCGGTGAAGTTCAGGTTGGGTTCGGCGTCGAAGTACTCATCGCCCAGGTTGCGACCGCCGACGATGGCCATGCTGTTGTCCGCCAGCCACAGCTTGTTGTGCATCCGGCGGTGTTGCAACGACAGGTCGAACAGGCGTCCGAGGCCGCGAGTCACGCCGGTGGCGCGTCCCAGGTGCAGCGGATTGAACAGGCGGATCTGGATCTGCGGATGGGCGGCGAGGGTGGCGATGATCTGATCCTGGCCATCGCTGGTGGTGTCGTCCAGCAGGATCCGCACGCGTACGCCCCGGTCGGCGGCCTTGAGCAGTTCATCCACCAGCATTCGCGTGCTGATGCCGTCATGCACGATGTAGTACTGCAAATCCAGGCTGCCTTGGGCGTGGCGAATCAGCTCGGCCCGGGCGGTGAAGGCCTCGGTGCTGTCCGACAGCAGCCGAAAGCCCGAACGCCCTTCATGGGCGGCGGCCTGGGCCTGGACCGAGCGGCCGAACGAGGATTCGGTGGCCGGCAGGGCCTGGGACGGCTCGCGGGTGATATCAAGACCGGCGCAGCCGCTCAGCAGTGAGCCGACTAACAGTAGCGCAGGCAGGATCGGTCTGGATCTCACGTAGGATCGTTCCGCTTGTTCACGTTGATCGGCTATTGGGTGCTGCTTCCCTGGATAAAGTTCAGACGACGTCGCGCTGGGTTTCGTTCAACAGCGCGATAGCGGCGGCTCCGACCTTGCGCACGGCCTCTTCGATCTGGGCCGTTGGCTTGGCAGCGTAGTTCATCCGCAAGCAGTTGCGGTACTTGCCCGATGCCGAAAAAATACTGCCGACGGCCACCTGCACGCCTTGGTCCAGCAGCACCCGATTGAGCTTCAGCGTGTCGAAGCCGTCGGGCAATTCGATCCACAGCATGAAACTGCCCCGTGGGCGACTGGCACGGGTGCCCGCTGGAAAATAGCGGCTGACCCAGTCGATCATCACGTCGCGATTGCGCTGGTATTGCGTACGCATCCGCCGCAAATGGGGTTCGAAATGCCCGCCCTTGAGAAACTCGGCAATGGCAATCTGCGGCTGTGGCGCGGTAGAGCCGGTGCTGATGTATTTCATGTGCAGCACCCGCTCCAGATACCGGCCTGGCGCAACCCAGCCAATGCGCAGGCCAGGCGCCAGGGTCTTGGAAAACGAACTGCAGAGCAGGACGCGACCGTCTTCATCGAAGGACTTGATGGTGCGTGGACGGGGGTATGTGTAGGCCAATTCCCCATACACATCATCTTCGATGATCGCCACGTCGAAGCGCTGTGCCAGGTTCAGCAGCGCGCGTTTATTGGCGTCGGGCATGATGTAGCCCAGCGGATTATTGCAGCTGGGGGTCAACTGTATGGCCTTGATGGGCCATTGCTCCAGGGCCAGCTCCAGTGCATCCAGGCTGATGCCGGTGAGCGGGTCGGTGGGGATTTCCAAGGCCTTCATGCCCAGGCCCTTGAGGGTTTGCATGGCCCCGTGAAAGCTGGGTGAGTCCACGGCGACGATATCGCCTTGTTCGCAGGTGGCGCGGATGCTGACCGACAGGGCTTCATGACAGCCGGTGGTGACGATCAGGTCGTTGGGGCCCAGTTGGCAGCCGGAGTCCAACGACAGTCGGGCGATCTGTTCACGCAACTCGAGGTTGCCGTAGATGTTGTCGTAATACAGGCCGGGCATGTCTTGCCGGCGGCTGATCTGCGCCAGGCTGCGCAGCAGCGGTTTCATGGTCGGCGAGTTGATGTCCGGCATGCCGCGTCCCAGTTGCACCACATCCGGGCGCGGTACGGCGCGTATCAGCTCCAGCACCTGGTCCCACTGGGAAATATCCACGGGGCGCTGGGCCGGACGGCCTACTACCGGCAGGTCTGGCAATTCGCGGCCCACGGGTACGAAGTAACCGGACTTGGGTCTCGGCATCGCCAGCCCACTGTCCTCCAGCACCCGATAGGCCTGCTGCACCGTACTCAAGCTGACCCCATGTTCGGTGCTCAATGCCCGCACCGACGGCAGCCGGTCGCCGGGGCGGTAGAAGCCCTGTTCGATGCGGGTGCCGAGCAGTTCGGCGAGGTTCACATAGAGGGTCATGGTGCGCTCCCGATGAGATGGACAACTGCGACCGATACAGTTGGATTGGAAAATGACAATTCAGTGGCGGAAATACCGAATCTGTATGCTTATAAAAGGAATAGGTTGAATCTGTATTGCTTTTAGCCGTTCGCGCATCATGAAACCTCTGGCTACCCAAGTAAACAGGAGCGATCAAAATGAACGGCTTGAGCGATGTGCGGCTGACGTTACACAGTCAGGAACTGGCGGCAGGGCAGGAGAAGGGGCTGCGCAGCGCGACATTGCGCAATTCGCCGTCCGGCCTGAGCCGCTGGGCCCTGTTCTGGCATCGTCTGCATACACGCAGGGCCTTGTTGGAACTTACACCCGAACAGTTGCGTGACGTCGGGCTGAGTCGGGAGCAGGCGTTGGAGGAGGGGCTCAGGCCGTTCTGGCGGCTTTGAAGCAATAGGAACCCGGTGGCGAGGGAGCTTGCTCCCGCTGGGCTGCGTAGCAGACCGTCTTTTTGCGGTTGCTGCGCAACCGAGCGGGAGCAAGCTCCCTCGCCACGGATCCAGGACTAAACCAACTCTTTCAACCGATGCCACAACATCCCCAGCGCCAACAGCGGTGAGCGCAAGTGCTTGCCCCCCGGGAAGGTCATGTGCGGGACCTGGGCGAACAGGTCGAAACCGCTGCTGTGCTGCCCGCTGATGGCTTCGGCCAACAGTTTGCCGGCCAGGTGCGTGGCATTCACCCCATGGCCGGAATAGGCCTGGGCGTAATACACATTGGGCTGGTCCTTCAGCCGGCCGATCTGCGGCAAACGGTTGGCACCAATGCCGATCATCCCGCCCCATTGATAATCGATTTTCACATCCGCCAATTGCGGGAACACCTTGAGCATTTTCGGACGCATATAGGCGCCAATGTCCTGCGGGTCGCGGCCGGAATAGTGACAAGCCCCGCCGAACAACAAGCGGCGATCCGCCGAAAGCCGGTAGTAATCCAGCGCTACCCGTTGATCACAGACGGCCATGTTCTGTGGCAACAGCGCCTGTGCCTGGGCCTGGCTCAAGGGCTCGGTGGCGATGATGTAGCTGCCGGCCGGCAGGACTTTGCCGCCGAGTTGCGGATTGAGTCCATTGAGGTAGGCATTGCAGCCCAGCACCAGCGTCTTGGCACGGACCGAGCCCTGTTGGGTGTGCACGTTCACCTCAGGGCCGTAGTCGATGCGCGTGACCGCCGATTGTTCGAACAGTCGGACCCCCAATTGCTGCGCCGCGGCGGCTTCGCCCAGGGCCAGGTTCAACGGATGCAAATGGCCCGAACCCATGTCGATCAGTCCGCCGACGTAGCGATCCGAACCCACGACGCTGTGCATTTCGTCGGCTTGCAGCAGTCGGGTCGGGTGGCGATAACCCAGGCTGCGCAATTCTTCGGCGTCTTCGGCGAAGCCTTCCAGGTCGCTGGGTTTGTTGGCGAGGTCGCAGTAGCCCCAGGTAAGGTCACAGGGGATTTGAAAACGCTCGACGCGCTGTCGGACGATTTCCACGGCCTCGAGGCCCATGAGTTTCATCTGGCGCACGCCGTCGGTGCCGATGATCGGCGCGAACTGGTCGAGGCCATGACCGACGCCACGGATCAATTGGCCGCCGTTGCGCCCGCTGGCCCCCCAGCCGATCCGGTGCGCTTCCAGCAGCACCACGCTCATGCCGCGTTCGGCCAGTTCGATCGCCGTGTTCAACCCGGAGAACCCGCCGCCGACGACGCAGACATCCGCCCGCAACTCACCCTGCAGCAGCGGATGGTCCGGTTGCGGCAGGCTGCTGGCGGCGTAGTAAGAGGCGGCGTGCGCGTGGTTCGGGACCGGTTGCTGAACACGGGCGTTCATGTGCGTAATCCTGATTGTTGTGTTTGAGAAATTTTACGGAGCATAAGCCGGGGCTTCCTTCCTGGGCAACACCGGTCGGTTTGCGCTGTCTGGCACGCGGCCTTTAAGGCAGAATCCCGGTTTGTCCCTCTCGGTAAACGCCTCGATGAGCTGCAACAGTCAGAAGATCCGCACGCTACGCCAGCAGATTCCCTCGTTCGAGTGCGTACCGGGTTGCCATGACTGCTGCGGTCCGGTCACCACCTCGCCCGAGGAAATGGCCCGCTTGCCCCGCAAGACTCGCGCCGAACAGGACGCGGCCATGGACGCCTTGGACTGCGTGCACCTGGGGCCCAACGGTTGCACCGTCTACGACGAGCGACCGCTGATCTGCCGGCTGTTCGGCACCACGGCGACCTTGCCGTGTCCCAATGGCCGGCGGCCAGTGGAACTGATTCATCCACGGGTCGAGAAGCAGATTCATGAGTACATGGCCAGCACCCGGCAGGTGTTGGTCTAGTCGCCAGGAGACCGAGTCGCCGACTTCGCGAGCAAGCTCGCTCCCACAATGGATCTCGGTTCGTTCGCAAGAACGTGCTCACCCCTCACCTGTTTGGGAGTGAGCCTGCTCGCGAAAGCGGTCCGGAGCCAGGCTCAATCCGGAATCGGCAGGTTCAAGCTTTCCTTCACTTCTTCCATCACGATGTAACTCTTGGATTCGCGCACGTGGGGCAGCTTGAGCAGGATGTCCCCCAGCAGCTTGCGGTACGAAGCCATCTCGGAAATCCGTGCTTTCACCAGGTAGTCGAAATCCCCTGACACCAGGTGACATTCCAGCACGTGAGGCAGTTTCAGCACGGCGCGTCGGAACTCTTCGAAGGTGTCGCCGGATTTGTAGTCGAGGCTGATCTCGACAAATACCAGCAGGCTGCCCTTCAAGTGCTGCGGATTGAGCCGGGCGTTGTAGCCCATGATGATGCCCTCGCGCTCCAGGCGCCGAACCCGCTCGGTACAGGGCGTGGTGGACAGGCCGACCTTTTCCCCCAGCTCGGTGAAGGAGATCCGCCCGTCCGCCTGGAGAATGCGCAGGATGTTGCGGTCGATCTTGTCCAGCTCGCGTTTGGTCTGGGTGTTGGTACGCACAGGTGATGCGCCTCCATGAAAAGGGGTTTTGCCGAGAATTCTCGCCAAATATAGGTGTTTATATAGTGAAAAGCACTGGCTGATCTTTTTTACACTGCGCCCATCAAAGCTTTGTACAACAAACGTCAGCGGTTCATCCGCGATGAGGGCATCAACATGCGCGTTCTGGTCTTGGGTAGCGGCGTCATCGGTACCGTCAGTGCTTATTATCTGGCTCGTGCCGGGTTTGAAGTGGTGGTGGTCGACCGTCAGCCAGCACCTGCCATGGAAACCAGTTTCGCCAACGCCGGCCAAGTGTCGCCGGGTTATGCCTCGCCATGGGCCGCGCCGGGCGTGCCGCTCAAGGCCATCAAGTGGCTGCTGCAACGGCATGCGCCACTGGCGATCAAGGCCACGGCCGACATCGATCAATACCTGTGGATGGCGCAGATGCTGCGCAACTGCACCGCCAGCCGCTATGCCATCAACAAGGAACGCATGGTGCGCCTGTCCGAGTACAGCCGTGATTGCCTCGACGAGCTGCGCGCCGAAACCGGCATTGCCTACGAGGGCCGTAGCCTGGGGACTACACAGTTGTTCCGCACCCAGGCCCAGCTCGATGGCGCGGCAAAAGACATCGCCGTGCTGAAGGAGTCCGGCGTACCGTTCGAAGTGCTCGACCGCGAAGGCATTGCCCGGGTCGAGCCGGCGCTGGCCAATGTCACCGACATCCTGGCCGGTGCCTTGCGCCTGCCTAACGACCAGACCGGCGACTGCCAGATGTTTACCACGCGCCTGGCGGAAATGGCGGTGAAGCTGGGTGTGCAATTCCGCTTTGGCCAGGATATCCAGCGCCTGGACTTCGCTGGCGACCGCATCAACGGTGTCTGGATCGACGGCAAGCTGGAAACCGCCGACCGCTATGTGCTCGCCCTGGGCAGCTATTCGCCGCAATTGCTCAAGCCCCTCGGGATCCGCGCGCCGGTGTATCCGCTCAAGGGTTACTCCCTGACCGTGCCGATCACCAACCCGGCGATGGCCCCGACCTCGACCATTCTCGACGAAACCTACAAGGTCGCGATCACTCGCTTCGACAATCGCATTCGGGTGGGCGGCATGGCGGAAATCGCCGGTTTTGACCTGTCCCTGAACCCGCGTCGGCGTGAAACCCTGGAGATGATCGTCAACGACCTTTATCCTCAGGGCGGCGATCTGGCCGAGGCCAGTTTCTGGACCGGCTTGCGTCCGACCACCCCGGATGGCACGCCCATCGTCGGTGCCACGCCCTTCAAGAATCTGTTCCTGAACACCGGCCACGGTACCCTCGGATGGACCATGGCCTGTGGTTCCGGTCGCCTGTTGGCCGACCTGATGGCGAAGAAAAAGCCGCAGATCAGCGCCGAAGGCCTCGATATTTCCCGTTATGGCAGCAAAACCCAGGAGTCTGCAAAACATGTCAATCCAGCGCCAGCTCACCAATGACCGCATGAGCCAGGTTGTCGTGCACAACGGCACCGTTTACCTGGCCGGGCAGGTCGGCGACGACATGAACGCCGGTATTGAACAGCAGACCCGCGAATGCCTGGCCAATATCGAGCGTTTGCTGGAGTTGTCCGGGACCGACAAGACGCGGCTGTTATCGGTGACGATCTACCTGAAGGACATCGAGGCTCACTTCGCAGGCATGAACGCGGTCTGGGATAAGTGGTTGCCCAAAGGCGTCGCCCCGGCCCGGGCCACGGTGGAGGCCAAGCTGTGTGAACCGCAGATCCTGGTGGAGCTGTCCGTCGTGGCTGCGCTGCCTTAATACCTGCCTAAACGATCCCTCTTCCGGCGCTGGGTGGTTCACCCTGCCAACCTGCGCCGGTTTTTTATTCATGACCGCCTAGAAGCCTGCCGCCATGCGTCCTGCCCGTGCCCTGATCGATCTCCAAGCCCTGCGTCACAACTACCAATTGGCCCGCGAAGTCACGGGGGCCAAGGCCCTTGCGGTGATCAAGGCCGACGCCTACGGGCACGGTGCGGTGCGGTGCGCCGAGGCGCTGCAGGCCACGGCGGACGGGTTCGCCGTGGCCTGCATCGAAGAAGCCCTGGAGCTGCGGGCCGGTGGGATCCGTGGGCCGATCCTGCTGTTGGAGGGGTTTTTCGAAGCCGATGAGCTGCCGTTGATCGTCGAGCATGATTTCTGGTGCGTGGTGCATTCGTTGTGGCAACTCGAAGCGATTGAAAAAGCCGCGCTGAGCCAGCCGATCACGGTCTGGCTCAAGCTCGATTCCGGCATGCACCGGGTCGGCCTGCATCCGGCGGATTACCAGGCGGCCTACCGTCGCCTGCTGGCCAGCGGCAAAGTGGCGAAGATTGTCCTGATGAGCCACTTCGCCCGTGCCGATGAACTGCACGATCCCAGCAGCACCGAGCAACTGGTCGTGTTCGAGGCGGCCCGTCAGGGGTTGGCGGCAGAGATCAGCCTGCGCAACTCCCCAGCGGTGCTGGGCTGGCCGCAGATGCCGAGCGACTGGGTGCGGCCGGGCATCATGCTCTACGGCGCGACCCCCTTCGACGAACCCAACACTGTCGCCTCGCGCCTGCAACCGGTGATGACCCTGGAATCGAAGATCATCTGCGTGCGTGAGTTGCCCGCCGGTGAGCCGGTGGGCTACGGTGCTCGCTTCGTGACCACGCAACCGACCCGGGTCGGGGTGGTCGCCATGGGCTATGCCGACGGCTACCCGCGCCAGGCGCCGAACGGCACGCCGGTGCAGGTGGATGGGCAGCGCAGCCAGCTGGTCGGGCGGGTGTCGATGGACATGCTGTGTGTCGACTTGACCCATGTCCCCCAGGCCGGGCTCGGCTCGACCGTGGAGTTGTGGGGCAAGAACATCCTTGCCAGTGATGTCGCCAAGGCCGCCGACACGATTCCTTATCAGATTTTCTGCAACCTGCGGCGGGTGCCACGGCTCTATTCCGGGGGCTGAGACGAAGCGCCACCTACCGAAAGTCGCTTCACCGCACAGGATTCGGGTCAAAGTGTTGTAAATACTGAACGCTGTCGCCATGATAACGCTCACTTTCCTCACAACCTGATTCCCTGGAGGCTCCAGCATTGGACGTCGGTGAACGACTGCAATCCATTCGTAAACTCAAAGGCCTTTCCCAGCGTGAACTCGCCAAGCGCGCGGGCGTCACCAACAGCACTATTTCGATGATCGAGAAGAACAGCGTCAGCCCCTCGATCAGCTCGCTGCGCAAGGTCCTTGGCGGGATTCCCATGTCCATGGTCGAGTTTTTCTCCGAAGAGATCCTTCAGGAAAAACCGACCCAGATCGTCTACAAAGCCAACGAACTGATCGACATCTCCGATGGTGCCGTGACCATGAAGCTGGTGGGCCGGGCGCATCCGAGCCGGGCGATTGCCTTCCTCAACGAGATCTATCCGCCGGGTGCCGATACCGGTGAAGAGATGCTCACCCATGAGGGCGAGGAGACCGGGATCCTGGTGGAAGGACGGCTGGAACTGGTGGTCGGCGTCGAAACCTTCGTGCTCGAGGCTGGCGACAGCTACTATTTCGAAAGCACCAAGCCCCACCGTTTCCGTAATCCGTTCGACGTGCCGGCGCGACTGATCAGCGCAGCCACGCCGGCCAATTTCTAGACCAAGAGGCGCCAGGCCCGCGTGGCAAAGGCGCCCACCTGTTGGGCTGTCATGACAAACAAGACCCTTGCGACTTTGGGGTTGTTTCAGAGTGACAGGCTTACCGCTATACTTGCGCCCGCCTGCAAACCGTGGCCGCAGGCGTGACTAGCCACCATTGAGGGTGTACGCGTGAACCTAATTATGAAAATGCTGGCTGCACCAGCAACCGTATTGGCCCTATGGGCTGCGACCGCTCAAGCGGCGCCGAACGACGAAATCGCCAAGCGCCTTGAACCCGTCGGCCAGGTCTGCGTCCAGGGCAAGGAATGCAAGGGTATGGAAGTCGTGGCCTCGGCCGGCGGCGCCGGCGGTGCCAAGGCGCCGAAAGACGTAATTGCAAAGCATTGCAACGCTTGTCACGGCACGGGCCTGCTGGGCGCGCCGAAAATTGGTGACAAGGCTGCGTGGAAAGAACGCGCCGATCACCAAGGCGGTCTCGACGGCATCCTGGCCAAGGCCATTACCGGCATCAACGCAATGCCACCTAAAGGCACCTGCGCCGATTGCTCGGATGACGACCTCAAGGGCGCCATCAAAGAGATGTCCGGTCTGTAATACGCCGGCATCCTTCACAAAAAAGCCGCTTACGAGCGGCTTTTTTGCGCCTCGGATTTTTCGGGACTGTTCATCGCAACCAAGACCCGGCAAGCTCGGTCCAACCCACATTCATGGAATGTCCTGGAGGGTCCGATGGTGCAGTTGTGTTCAATCGAACAGGCGGTGGATGACGTGCTCGAGCGCCTGCCCGCGCATATTCACCTCGGCATGCCCCTGGGGCTGGGCAAGCCCAACCTGTTCGCCAACGCGTTGTACCGGCGCATCGCACAGCTGCCAGAGCGACAGCTGACGATCTACACCGCCCTGAGCCTGGGCCGGCCCAACCTGGGCGATGGTTTGCAGAAGCGCTTCCTCGAACCCTTTGTCGAACGGGTCTTCGGCGACTATCCCGAGCTGGATTACCTGGTCGACCTGCACCAGGACAGTCTGCCGGCCAACATCCGCGTCCAGCAGTTCTTCATGCAGCCCGGCAGCCTGTTGCACAGTGCGTCGGCCCAGCAGGACTATGTCAGCAGCAACTACAGCCATGCGGCCCGGGACATCAACGCCGCCGGCTTGAACCTGGTGGCGCAACTGGTGGCGAGCGCCCCGGAACACCCGGACCGTCTGAGCCTGAGCTGCAACCCGGACATCACCCTCGACCTGCTGCCGATGATCGCCAAGCGCCGGGCGGCCGGGGAAACCATTCTCCTGGTCGGCCAGGTGCACAACGACTTGCCTTACATGCCGGGCGACGCGGAAGTCGGCATCGACACTTTCGACCTGTTGATCGACGAGAAGGACAGCCACACGCTGTTTTCCACGCCGAACATGCCGGTGGGTTTCCAGGATCATCTGATAGGCCTGCACGCCAGTACCCTGGTGCGTGACGGCGGGACATTGCAGATCGGCATCGGCGCCATGGGCGACGCGTTGACGGCGGCGCTGCTGGCGCGTCAGGCCGATAACGCCGGTTACCAGGCGTTGCTGGCGGACCTGAACCTTAGCCAGTGGGCGCAACTGATCGAGCGCGAGGGCGGGGTCGAGCCGTTTGCCAAAGGGCTGTACGGTTGCAGTGAAATGTTCGTCAACGGTTTGCTGGTGCTGGCCGAGGCCGGGATCATCCGGCGCAAGGTCTACCCCGACGAGCCGACCCAGGAACGAGCGAACGCCGGAACCCTCGACGAGGCGGCACAACCCGACGGCATCTGCATACACGGCGGCTTCTTCCTCGGCCCGCGCAGTTTTTACGAGCGCCTGCGCGAGTTGCCGCAGAGCCGTCGTCTCGAATTCAACATGACGCGCATCAGTTACATCAACGAGCTCTACGGCCAGGAGCCGCTCAAGCGCCTGCAGCGCCTTGATGCCCGCTTCATCAATACCGTCTTCACCATGACCCTGATGGGGGCCGGGGTGGCCGATCAGTTGGAAGACGGGCGGGTGCTCAGCGGCGTGGGCGGGCAATACAACTTCGTTGCCCAGGGCCATGCGCTGGAGGGCGGGCGCTCGATCCTGCTGCTGCGCAGTTGGCGCGAGGCCGGGGGCGAGATCAGCTCGAACATCGTCTGGGAGTACGGCCATTGCACGATTCCCCGGCACCTGCGCGACATCGTGGTGACCGAATACGGCATCGCCGACCTGCGCGGCAAGACCGACGCCGCGGTGATCGAGGCGTTGCTGAACATCAGCGACTCACGCTTCCAGCCCGGGCTGATCGAGCAGGCGCAGAAGGCTGGCAAATTGCCGAAGGATTTCCGCCTCGATCCGCGGTTCGCCGACAACACGTCGGAGCGGTTGCAGGCGATCCAGGCCCGGCATCCGAATCTGTTTCCCGAATACCCGCTGGGCTGTGATTTCGACGGGGTCGAGCGGGACCTGTTGCGGGCGCTGAACTGGCTCAAGAGCAAATTCAAGCTCACCGAGATCCTGGAGTTGGGCAAAGCCGCGCTGGATGCGCCGGAGCCCTGGGAATTTGCCGGGCATCTGGAGCGGATGCAGCTGACCAGTCCTGAAGGGCTGAAGGAGGAGCTGTTCCAGCGGTTGCTGTTGGCCGGGCTCAAGGCTACTGCACAACAACAATCAACCTGAAACCCCTGTGGGAGCGAGCTTGCTCGCGATGGCGATCTGTCAGACACCTTTTATTTGACAGATACACCGCTATCGCGAGCAAGCTCGCTCCCACAGGGGGGGATTGGGTCAGTCGATGAAGGTCACGACCCCACCCGCCAGCGACTGCACCCGGGCCAACGACTCGACGCGATAACCCTGGGCATCCAGTTCCGCGCGGCCGCCCTGGAACGACTTCTCGATCACGATCCCCAGCCCGGCGACGGTGGCGCCGGCCTGCTTGATGATGGAAATCAGCGCCTGGGAGGCTTTGCCGTTGGCCAGGAAGTCATCGATGATCAGCACCCGATCGCTGCTGGTCAGGTGACGCGGGCTGATGGCGACGGTGCTTTCGGTTTTCTTGGTAAACGAATACACGGTGGCCGACAGCAGGTTCTCCGTCAGGGTCAGGGATTGTTGCTTGCGGGCGAAGATCACCGGTACGCCAAGGTTCAGCCCGGTCATGATCGCCGGGGCAATGCCCGAGGCTTCGATGGTGACGATCTTGGTGATGCCCGAATCCTTGAACAGCGCGGCGAATTCGTCGCCGATCAGCTTCATCAATTGCGGGTCGATCTGGTGGTTCAGGAAAGCGTCGACTTTCAGGACCTGATCGGAAAGCACGATGCCTTGTTCACGAATTTTCTGGTGCAGGGCTTCCATGAAGCCTCCTCTGATGACGCCTTCAGCGCCTGAAGTCGTTGAAAAAAAGTAGTCGATTCTAGCGCTTTAGCATCGCGCGTATATCCGCCAGGGCACTGTTGCCGCGAACGACTTTGACTTCCGTGGGCGTGTCGTCGTTGCCTTCCCAGGCCAGGTCGTCCGGTGGCAGCTCATCGAGAAAGCGGCTGGGGGCGCAGTCGATCACTTCGCCGTACTGCTTGCGCTTGGCGGCGAAGGTAAAGGCCAGCGTCTGGCGTGCCCGGGTAATGCCGACATAGGCCAGGCGCCGTTCTTCCTCGATGGTGTCGGCCTCGATGCTGGAACGGTGCGGCAGGATTTCCTCTTCCATGCCCATGATGAACACGTAGGGAAATTCCAGGCCCTTGGAGGCGTGAAGGGTCATCATCTGCACGCCTTCGGCGCCGTCTTCCTCTTCCTGCTGGCGCTCGAGCATGTCCCGCAAGACGAGTTTGCCGATGGCGTCCTCGACCGTCATCTCGCCGTCTTCGTCCTTTTCCAGGGTGTTCTTCAACGCCTCGATCAGGAACCAGACGTTACCCATGCGGTAATCGGCGGCCTTGTCGCTGGAGCTGTTGGTGCGCAGCCAGTTCTCGTAGTCGATGTCCATGACCATGCTGCGCAGCGCCGAGATCGGATCTTCCCCGGCGCACTGCTCACGGACCTTGTCCATGAAGCGCTTGAAGCGCGCCAGGCGATCGGTGAAGCGGCTGTCCAGATGTTCGCCCAGGCCGATTTCATCGGTGGCGGCATACATCGAGATCTTGCGCTCGGTGGCGTAGTTGCCGAGTTTTTCCAGGGTGGTCGAGCCGATTTCCCGGCGCGGCACGTTGATCACCCGCAGGAAGGCGTTGTCGTCGTCCGGGTTCACGATCAGGCGGAAGTAGGCCATCAGGTCCTTCACCTCCTGGCGCCCGAAGAAGCTGTTGCCCCCCGACAGGCGATAGGGGATCTGGTGATGCTGCAATTTCAGCTCGATCAGCTTGGCCTGGTAGTTGCCGCGGTACAGGATCGCAAAGTCGCTGTACGGCCGATCGGTGCGCAGGTGCAGGCTGAGGATTTCCATGGCCACGCGCTCGGCTTCGGCGTCTTCGTTGCGGCAACGGATCACGCGGATCTCGTCGCCGTGGCCCATCTCGCTCCACAGTTGTTTTTCGAACTCGTGGGGGTTGTTGGAAATCAGCACGTTGGCGCAGCGCAGGATGCGGCTGGTGGAGCGGTAGTTCTGCTCCAGCATCACCACTTTGAGCGACGGGTAGTCGTCCTTGAGCAACATCAGGTTTTCCGGCCGCGCGCCGCGCCAGGCATAGATCGACTGGTCATCGTCGCCCACCACGGTGAACTGGTTGCGTTTGCCGATCAGCAGCTTCACCAGCAAATACTGGCTGGCGTTGGTGTCCTGGTATTCGTCCACCAGCAGGTAGCGGACCTTGTTCTGCCATTTTTCGAGAATGTCGGCGTGGTCCTGGAACAGCTTGACCGGCAACAGGATCAGGTCGTCGAAGTCCACCGCGTTGAACGCCTTGAGGGTACGCTGGTAGTGGGTATAGACGATGGCGGCAGTCTGTTCCTTGGGGTTGCGGGCGTTCTCCAGGGCTTCGGCGGGCAGGATCAGGTCGTTTTTCCAGGAACCGATCATATTCTTGATCTCGTCCACGCCGTCGTCGCCCGAGTATTCCTTTTGCATGATGTCGGTCATCAAGGCCTTGACGTCGGTCTCGTCGAAAATCGAGAAGCCCGGTTTGTAGCCCAGCCGCGCGTGCTCCTTGCGGATGATGTTCAGGCCCAGGTTGTGGAAGGTACACACCGTCAGGCCGCGGCCTTCGCCGGCGCGCAACAGGCCGCCGACCCGCTCTTTCATTTCTCGGGCGGCCTTGTTGGTGAACGTCATGGCGACGATGTATTGGGCGCGGATGCCGCAATTCTGGATCAGGTGCGCGATCTTGCGGGTGATTACGCTGGTCTTGCCGGAGCCTGCACCGGCGAGCACCAAAAGAGGGCCGCCGACATAGTTCACGGCTTCTTGCTGCCGGGGATTGAGTCGGGACATGACAGAGTCAGGGAGTCGTTTGCGAAATGGGCCGGCATTTTAACAGGCTCAGAGAATTGTGCTGCTCTGTCCGACTTGTGACGCACACAGGATTGTCATTTGCCGCTTCTGCCACTTTCACGCAGGATGTGGAACCAATTGGGTCCCGCGCAGCATTTCGAGCGGGAAAAACCACCGAAAGCGCGTGTTTGAGAACCGTTGGCATTGGTCATTGCCCATCGGCAGGTCATAATGCCCGGCGCCTACCACCTTGCAGAGTCTAGGGAGTCAGCTTGTCAACGCCTGTCGAACCCTTGCGTTTGCTGTTATTGGCCCAAGAGCCAGAGTGGTCAGCAATACTGCGCGAGTGCCTGGTGCCCATGGGGCCCTCGGTCGTGTTGATCAGCGCCCCGAGCTGGGAGTCCGTCAGCAGCCTGTTCGAAGACAATCGCAACGCGGTGTTGCTGACTGTTGCGGCGTTGCAGCCGACGCCGGGCCGTTGCAGCCTGCCGACCATCCTGTTGCTCGAGCACGAGCCGGCGGTTGCCCCCGACGGTGCCAGCGACTGGTTGGTGCGCGATGTCCTCGACAGCGCGACCCTGCGTCGTTGCCTGCGCCATGTGCGCGAGCGCGGCGTGCTGGAAAACACCCTGCAGCGCCTCGCCGAGCAGGATCCATTGACAGGCATCGCCAATCGCCAGGGTTTCCAGACATTGCTGGCGGCGCGCCTGGCGGAAAACGACGGCCGAGGCCTGGCCCTCGGTCACCTGGACCTGGACAACTTTCGCCACGCCAACGACGCCCTCGGTCACCAGGCCGGCGACCGTTTGATCCTGCAAGTGGTATCGCGGCTCAAGGGGTCGCTCGAAGCCGGCGATCAATTGGCGCGGCTGGGCAGTGATGAATTTGCCTTGCTGATCGACACCCGCCGCGCACCGCAGCGGGCCGAATGGATGGCCGAGCGTATTACCGAAGCCTTGGCCGAACCCTATTGGGTGGACGGCGAAAGCCTGCTGATCGGTTGCAGCCTGGGCGTCGCCCATGCTCGCGCCCAGGCTGGCGCCGATCCGCTGATGTGGCATGCCCACATCGCCATGCAGCAGGCCAAGAGCACCCAGGGCTGCACCTTTCATATCTTCAACGAGCGCATCAATCGCAATGCCCGCAGCCTTGCCGACCTGGAAAGCGAACTGCGCCGGGCACTGCGCCGTGACGAGCTGGAATTGCATTACCAGCCGCGCCTGGACCTCGATGGCGGCCACATCGTCGGCCTCGAAGCCCTGGTGCGTTGGCGCCATGGCGAACGCGGCTTGTTGCCACCAAGTGAGTTCGTGCCGCTGGCTGAACAGAGCGGCCTGATCGTGCCGTTGGGCTACTGGGTGATTTCCCGGGCGCTGCGGGACATGCAGGCCCTGCGCGAACGGGGGCTGGCGCCGTTGCACATGGCGGTCAACCTGTCGTTCCGGCAGTTCCAGGACAGCCAGTTGCTGCCGACCTTGAGCCGACTGATTGCCGAGCGGGGTGTCGAGGCGCAATGGCTGGAGTTCGAACTCACCGAAACCGCGGTCATGCGCCGCAGCGAACTGGTCAAGCAGACCATGGATGCCCTGGGCCGCCTGGGGGTGCGCTTCTCCCTGGACGACTTCGGCACCGGGTTCTCCTCGTTCGTGCACCTCAACAGCCTGCCGATCGCCTTGCTCAAGATCGACAAGAGCTTCGTCGGCGGCATGGAGCAGCGCGAAGAGAACCGCAAATTGGTGCACGCCATGATCAACCTGGCCCACAACCTCAACCTGGAGGTGGTGGCCGAAGGTGTGGAAACCCAGGAACAACTGGACCTGCTACGCGGTTTCGGTTGCGACCAGGTGCAGGGCTTCCTGATCAGCAAGCCGTTGCCGTTGCCGGAATTGGTTGAGTATTTGACGTTCGAGGGTGATCAGCACTCCACACACGACGTCGTGGTCTGACGCAAAACCTTGTGGGAGCGAGCTTGCTCGCGATAGCAATAGGTCTGTCACATCGATTTTGACTGACACACCGCTATCGCGAGCAAGCTCGCTCCCACAAAGGCATGGACTTCACTTGGCCTGAATGGCTTCGAAACCGGGCTGCCCAGCTTCACTGCGAATCATCCGCTTCATCTTCCATTCAAACGCCAGGGTCAGGCTCACGGCCGCGCAGGCCAGCCCCAGGGCCAGGCCCCACCAGACACCGGTCGGTCCCCAGTTCAAATGGAACGCCATCCACCACGCCGACGGTGCGCCGATGAGCCAATAGCAACCCAGGCCCACCAGGAAGGTGGTCTTGGCGTCCTTGAGCCCGCGAATGCAGCCCATGGCGATGGTTTGCGTGCCGTCGAACAGCTCGAACCACGCCGCCACCGCCAACAGGCTCACGGCCAGGTTGATCACGTCGCGGAACGCCGGGTCATCGTGGTCCAGGAACAAGCCGATCAATTGATGGGGCAGCAGCCAGAACACCATGGCGAACGCCAGCATCGCGGCCGCGCCAAAGCCAATGCCGACCCGACCGGCCAGGCGCGCCCTCAACAGCTGCCCGGCGCCGTAGTGCTGGCCGATGCGCATGGTGATGGCGTAGGACATTCCGGCCGGCACCATGAACGCCACCGAGACGATTTGCAGGGCGATCTGGTGGGCCGCCAACGGCGTGCTGCCCATGGTGCCCATGCACAGCGCGGCGAACGCGAACAGCCCGACTTCCACCGCATAGGTGCCACCGATCGGCAGGCCCAGGCGCCACAGCTCCTTGAGGTATTGGCGATTGGGCCGCGACAGCCCATCCAGCAGCGGATAGGCACGGTAGGCCGGGTGCCGATGGATGTGCCAGGCCAGGGCCAGGGCCATGCAGTTGGCGACAATGGCCGTGACTAGGCCGATGCCCATCAGGCCGAGTTTTGGCAGGCCGAACATGCCGGTGATGAGCGCGTAGTTGAGCAGGAAGTTGGCCACCGTGCCGCCGAGGCTGATCACCATGACCGGCGTGGCCCGGCCGATGGCGCTGGTGAAGCCGCGCAGGGCCATGAAGCTCAGGTAGCCGGGCAGGGCGAACGGCAGCGCCAGCAGGAACTGGCCGGCGGACAACACGTTGGTTTCGGTCTGGCCGAACATCAGCAGTACGGGCTTGAGATTCCACAGCAGCAACCCGGCCATCAACGCCATCAACCAGGCCAGCCAAAGCCCTGCCTGGGTCAGCCGGGTGGCGCCTTCGACATCGCCCGCGCCCTGGCGGATCGCGACCAGGGTGCCCACCGCGGCGATCACGCCGATGCAGAAGATCGACACGAACGAATAGGTGGCCGCTCCGAGCCCGCCCCCGGCGAGGGCTTCGGGGCTCAGGCGCGCCATCATCACGGTGTCGGTGAGCACCATGAGCATGTGCGCCAACTGCGAGGCAATCAACGGCCCCGCCAGCCGCAGGATGGCCCAGAGTTCGGTACGCACCGGATGCCGCATGATCATCACGCTCCATGTTCAAACAAGGCAGTAAAGCGACGATTCTCGGCGCTCTTGGCGGATTGCACAAAAGGATAAAAAAGATCGCTGGCATGATTAAAACTCATGCTGGATGGGTTTCTGGTAGGGTTTGCAGACCACGCCATGGAGCTTTTGCGATGTCCCGTCGTCTTCCTCCTCTTTATGCGTTGCGGGCATTCGAAGCCGCGGCGCGCTATAGGTCGTTCACCCGGGCCGCCGAAGAGCTGTCGATCACCCAGAGCGCCGTCAGCCGGCACATCCGCACGCTGGAAGATCACTTTGCCTGCCGGCTGTTCCTGCGCAGCGGCCGCAACCTGCAGTTGACCGAGGCGGCGCGGTTGCTGCTGCCGGGCGTGCGCGAGGGTTTCATGGCGCTGGAGCGGGCCTGCCACACCTTGCATGGCGAAGACGGCATCCTGCGCATGAAAGCGCCTTCCACGCTGACCATGCGTTGGTTGTTGGCGCGCCTGAGTCGCTTCCGGCATTTGCAGCCCGGTAACGAGGTGCAACTGACCAGTGCCTGGATGGACATCGATTCGGTGGACTTCAACGTCGAGCCCTTCGATTGCGCCGTATTGCTGGGCAACGGGCATTTTCCGGCGGACTGGGAGGCCAGTTTGCTGTTTCCCGAGGAATTGATTCCGGTGGGCGCGCCGAACCTGTTGAACGATCAGCCCTGGGATGTGGCGCGGCTGGCCAGTGCTGAGCTGTTGCATCCGACGCCGGATCGCCGGGACTGGCGCAACTGGCTGCAACGCATGGGCCTGTCCGACAAGGTCTCGCTCAAGGGGGGGCAGGTGTTCGATACCCTGGAGCTGGGCATGATCGCGGCCGCACGTGGCTATGGGGTCTCCATGGGCGACCTGCTGATGGTGGCCGAGGACGTTGCCCAAGGGCGCCTGAGCCTGCCATGGCCGACAGCTGTCGCCAGTGGGGAACACTATTACCTGGTCTGGCCGAAAACCCGGCCGGGAGGTGAACGTTTGCGCCGGCTCAGCGACTTTCTCCAAGGCGAGGTCAAGGCCATGCAACTGCCTGATGTACAACGTCTAAGCTGAAACGTTGAAGTTGGCGTGCTAGCCACTTGGCACTAATCCGTGCAAACCGCTCAAGTATTTGGCTTTGCCGCCGAATCCGTGAACATGGAACCCTCGTTCAGAAAGGGTCTACTTACACCTCACCCGAATAAAATGCCGAGCGTGCGACGTGATCAGGATGATCCGGTCTCTCGGCCAGGAGCCGTCATGTCTCAACCCCGCGCCCGGATCGCCTCACAGCTAGGCCTTGCCCTTGCCGTGATACTGGCGATCGTGATCTCCGGCAGTACCGTCTTCGCCTTGCGTTCGCTGGACGCTGCCAACCTTGCCACCCGTGAAGAGCACCTGGCCAGCGAAGCGCGCCTGATGGCCGATCAGCTCAATACGTTCCACGGCACTTTGCGCGAGAGCACCCAGCGCTTGGCCGGTCTGTTCGAAAAGCGCTTCAGCGCGGGCCTGAGCGTGCATCCGGACCAGCCGGTGACGGTGGCGGGCGTACAAACCCCAGGCTTGAGCCTGGGTAGCGAAGTGTTGAACAACAACTTCAAGGAAGTGGATGACTTCAAAGCGATGACCGCTGGGGTCGCCACGGTATTCGTGCGCAGCGGCGACGATTTCATCCGAGTCAGTACCTCCGTCAGCAAGCAGGACGGTACGCGGGCCATCGGCACCGTGCTCGACCGCGCCGGCCCCGCCTACGGTCCGGTGATCAGCGGGCAGAGCTACATTGGTCGGGCCCTGCTTTTCGGGCGCTTCTACATGTCGCAGTACACGCCTGTGCGCGACAGCAGCGGCAAGATCATTGCCGTGTTGTACGTAGGCTTCGACTACACCGATGCTCAGAACGCGCAGTTCGAGAACCTCAAGCGCTTCCGCATTGGCCAGACCGGCTCCCTGGCGCTGCTGGACGAACAAAACAAATGGCTGGTGCCGCCCGCCGGCGTGCAGGCGCTGGACAACGCTACCACCACCATCACCGGCTTGATCAAAAAGCCGGGCAAGGGCGCGTTCTGGGCCGATACCGCCGAAGATTTCTACAGCGTTGCCGTACCGTTCGAGGGTGGGCCGTGGGCGGTGGTGGCGAGCATGCCGAAAACCGAGATCCGCGCCGTGACCTGGAGCGTCGGTACGCAATTGGCCATTGGCAGCCTGCTGGCGATGCTGTTGGCGGTCGGTTCGGCAATGTGGTTGTTGCGTAGCAAACTGGCGCCACTGGGGGATCTGGTGCGCCAGGCCGAAGCGTTGGGTGCTGGCGACCTGAGCGTGCGCCTGAACGTGTCGAGCCATGACGAAATCGGTCAGTTGGCCCGTGCCTTCAACCAGATGAGCCAGGCGCTGTCGACCATGGTCGAGCACATCCGCAAGGCCTCCCAGGAGGTCAATAGCCGCGCCCAGGCCCTGTCCGGGTTGTCCAGCGGGGCGTACGAAGGCATGGAGCAGCAATCCGGCGAAATCACCAGCATGGCCGGCGCGGTGGAAGAGTTCAGTGCGACCTCCCTGAACATTGCCGACAACATGGGCAACACCGAGCGCCTGGCCCAGGAAAACGCCCAGCAAACCCGCATTGGCCGGACCTCGATGGATGAAGCGTCGTCGTCCCTGGAACAAATCGCCGGCGCGCTGAACAGCACGGCCACGGTCATCAATACCCTGGGCCAGCGTTCCCAGGAAATCGGCGGCATCGTGGGGGTCATCACCTCGATTGCCGAGCAGACCAACCTGCTGGCCTTGAACGCCGCCATCGAAGCTGCCCGCGCCGGCGAGCAGGGCCGTGGTTTCGCCGTGGTGGCCGATGAAGTCCGCAGCCTGGCGTCCCGCACCCGCCAGGCCACTGACGAAATCTCCAGCATGATCAATAGCATCCAGCAGGAAACCGGCAATGCCATCAGCACCATGGAACAGGGCAACCTGTTGATGCAGGAAGGCCTGTCGCGCAACGCCAATGTGGCCTCGGCCCTGGCGCGAATCGATGAGCAGAGCCGTTCGGCTGGCCAGCAATTCGCGGCGATCACCACCGCCACCCAGGAACAAAGCAGCACCGCGACCCTGCTCAGCAGCAACCTGCAGAGCATCGCCATGGCCAACAGCGAACAGCGCCAGGTGGTCTCGAACCTGGCGGTCACCGCCAAGGAACTGGAAAAACTGGCCCAGGACCTGCGCCAAGAGGTTGATCGGTTCCGCTGAAGCCTCTCACAAGCCCGCTCCCAGAGATTCCCTGTGGGAGCGGGCTTGCTCGCGATGACGGCTGCCCAGCCAGCATCATCCCAATCTGACCCACCGCTATCGCGAGCAAGCTCGCTCCCACAAATCGCTGTCGATAATGTAGTCGTGATTTTTTAAGGGTATTGCTGTTTTTAAGCTTGCTGAAACGTTTCTTCAAGTCTATAAAAACCGCACAACTCCAATAAAAGGTCGCGTCCATGACTCCGCTCAAACTCCTCATTACCCTTGGCGCCTTGGGCGCTGCCTCCCAGGCGATGGCTTGGGATTACGTCCTGCTGGATACCGACAAAGCCGCCCAACCCTGGCAAATCACCAGCCAGCAGCTCGGCGTGAAAACCGACAAACCTTTCTCTGTGACGATGCGCACCCTGCATGGTGGCCGGCAAGAGGGCGTCAGCATCGTTGATATCGACAACGGCACCCTGAAGCTTTCAGTCGTCCCGACCCGTGGCATGAATGTGCTGCAGGCGTCGGTCGGGAATGTGCGCATGGGGTGGGATTCGCCGGTCAAGGAAGTGGTCAACCCGGCGTTCATCGAGCTCAACGGTCGAGGCGGCTTGGGTTGGCTCGAAGGCTTCAACGAGTTGGTCACCCGCTGCGGCTACGAATGGGTCGGCCATCCCGGCATGGACAATGGCGAGCTGCTGACCCTGCATGGTCGCGCCGCCAATATTCCGGCCAACAAAGTCACTTTGCACATCGATGAAAAACCGCCCTACGCCATCACCCTACGGGGCGAGTTGAAGGAGCAGGCGTTCAAGAAGGTCGATTTCTCGGTGCAGACCGAACTGGTCACCGAGCCTGGCAGCGTGACGTTCGCGCTCAGCGACACGCTGACCAACAACGGCGATTACCCGAAGGAATACCAAGCGCTCTACCACAGCAATTTCAGCACGCCTTTCCTGGAACAGGGTGCTCGTTTCGCGGCACCGGTCAAGCAGGTCTCGCCGTTCAACGACAAGGCCAAGGGCGACTTGCCCGATTGGCAAACCTACCGGGCCCCGACCAAGGATTATGACGAAACCGTCTACAACGTCGTGCCCTACGCCGACGCCAAGGGCGACACCCTCACCGTGCTGCACAACAAGGCCGGCAGCCTCGGTGTGTCGGTAGGCTTCAACACCAGCACGCTGCCCGTGTTCTCCCTGTGGAAAAACACTGATACCCAGGGCCAGGGCTACGTGACCGGGCTGGAACCAGGCACCAGTTTTTCCTACAACCGCCGGTACCAGCGCCCCCTGGGCCTGGTGCCCACGATCGGGCCGAAGGAGCACAGGCAATTCCAGATCCGCTACAGCCTGTTGGCGGACAAGGGCGCTGTGGATAAGGCGCTCAAGCGCATCGATGCGATCCAGAACGGTCAAAAAACCGAGGTCCGGGAAACACCGTTGGTAGACCTGAGCAAACCGTAAAACGGTTCACGCCGTAGCCGGCCGATACTGCAACGCTTCGGCCAGGTGCTCGCGGCGAATGTTCCCCGCTTGCTCCAGGTCCGCCAGTGTCCGGGCGACCTTGAGCAAGCGGTGGGCGGCGCGCAGCGACAGGGTCAGCCGCTCGCAGGCGGTTTCCAGCCAGGTTTCATCGGTTGTGGATAACGTGCAATGCCGGCGCAACCCCGGTAGATCGAGGAAGGCGTTGGCGCAGCCCTGGCGGCGGTGCTGGCGCTCCCGGGCTTCGGCTACGCGCTCGGCGACCGTGGCCGTATCGTCCCCGGGTTCGAGCCTGGGGTTCAATGCCGTGGCTTCCCGGGCGACGGTCAAGTGCAGGTCGATACGGTCCAGCAGCGGGCCGGAGAGTTTGTTGCGGTAGCGCTGCACCATATCCGGTGTGCAGGCGCAACGGCCGCTGGGCTCGCCAAGATAGCCACAGGGGCAGGGGTTCATCGCCGCCACCAACTGGAAACGGGCAGGGAAGCGTACTCGGTCCCGGGCGCGCGAGACCACGATGTGCCCTGACTCCAGCGGTTCTCTCAAGACTTCCAGCACCTTGCGGTCGAACTCCGGCAGCTCGTCGAGAAACAGCACGCCATGGTGGGCGAGGGTTATTTCCCCGGGTTGCGGTTTCGACCCGCCACCCACCAGCGCTGGGCCGGAAGCCGAGTGATGGGGCTGGCGAAACGGCCGCTGCGGCCAATGGCTCAGCGGCACGCAACTGGCAACCGACTGAATCGCCGCCACCTCAAGGGCCTCGCTCTCGGCCAGGGGCGGCAGCAGCCCGGGCAGACGACTCGCCAGCAAGGTCTTGCCGGTGCCCGGTGGTCCGCTGAACAACAGGTTATGTGCCCCCGCGGCAGCGATCAGCAGGGCACGCTTGGCCCCGGCCTGGCCTTGTACTTCATTCAGGTCGGGGTAGGGCTTGCTGGCCGAGAGCAGTCCATTGGAAACGAAAGGCTCGACCGGTGTGTGCCCATTGAAGTGGGCCACTGCTTCGAGCAGATGATCCACGGCGATCACCTTGAGGCCCGACGCGAGGCAGGCTTCCTCGGCGTTGGCCCGCGGCACCACCAGCATGCGTCCGGCCTTGCGAGCCGCCAGCGCCGCTGGCAGTACCCCGCGCACCGGGCGCACCGCGCCGGACAAGGCCAACTCACCGAGACACTCGACGTCGTCCAGCGTCAGGGTTGGCACCTGCACACTGGCTGACAGGATGCCCAGGGCAATCGCCAGGTCGAACCGCCCGCCGTCCTTGGGCAGATCCGCCGGCGCCAGGTTCAGGGTGATGCGCCGCGCCGGAAAATTCAGCCCCGAGTTGATGATCGCGCTGCGCACCCGATCCTTGCTTTCCTTCACCGCCGCTTCCGGCAGGCCAACCATCGTCAGTGACGGCAAGCCATTGGCCAGGTGGACTTCAACGGTAACGGCAGGAGCCTCGACCCCCACTTGGGCGCGGCTGTGGACAATGGCGAGCGACATGAATCGTTCCTTGAGTGAATGGGGTGCCGCGTCCTGCGACTTTTGAAGGGTAGTCGTGGGGATGAACTTGGGCGCAGCAATCGAGGGGAGAAAATTTGGCAGGATGTTTCGACTGTCAGTGACAGCCGAGGCGGCAAGCGCGATACGGTTCAGCCGATGCCATCCTTCACCCGCCCAAGCGAAATGCCCGGGACCGGCCTAGACTCCGACTTGCCCAGTCGGCACTTGGCGGTATCAACGGCACAGGGAGGAAGTGGCCATGAACGATCTGCTGGCTCTGTTAACTGACAAGCGCTTCATGCCCCACGGGCATTGCTACATGTGGCGTCCGGATCTGCTGTGGACGAATGTGATCGCCGATAGCTTGATCGCCCTGTCCTACGTCACCATCCCCTTCACGCTCCTGTACTTTATCCACAAGCGCAAGGACGTGCCGTTTGACTGGATGCTCGCGGCCTTTGGCGTGTTTATCCTGGCCTGCGGGACCAGCCATGTGATGGAGATCCTGACCATCTGGCAGCCTTATTACTGGTTGATGGCGCTGGTCAAGGTCATCACCGCGATTGCGTCGGTGATTACCGCCATCCTGCTGGTCCGGCTGGTGCCGGCGGCCCTGAAGATCCCCAGCCCGCAGCAATTGGCCAAGGTCAACGACGAGTTGCGCGAGGCCCAGGCCGAACTGGTCACCACCGCCCGCCGCGCCGGCATGGCGGAGATCGCCACCAATGTGCTGCACAACGTGGGCAATGTGCTCAATAGCGTCAACGTGTCAGCCCAGGTCCTCTACGAGAAGGTGCACACCTCCAAGGGGCCCGGGGTGGCCAAGGTCGTCCAGTTGATGAAGGAGCATCCCGACGACCTCGGCGACTTCATCAGCAGCGACCCGAAAGGACGCGCGCTACCGGACTATCTCGACAAGCTGGCCGACGCGCTGGCCGTCGAGCAGCAGGGCATGATCGCCGAGTTGGCACAGTTGACCCGCCGCATCGACCACATCAAGGAAATCGTCGCCACTCAGCAATCCTACGCCGGCAACGCCAGCGTGCTGGAGCCGGGCTCGTTGCGTGAGCTGGTCGAGGATGTCGTGCGCATTTGCGATGTGTCCCTGGCTCGCCACCACATCACGCTGGTCAAGGAGTTCAGCGATATCCCGCAGATGCCACTGGACAAGCACCGCGTGCTGCAGATCCTGGTCAATCTGATCAACAACGCCAAGCAGGCGCTGGACGCCGGTGTGAACCGGCCACCGCAGATCATCCTGCGCCTGAAGGTCGTTGACGATGGGCGCGTGCGGGTCGAGGTCGAGGACAATGGCGAGGGGATTGCGCAGGACAATCTTGCGCGGGTGTTCGAGCACGGCTTCACCACGCGTGTCGACGGTCACGGCTTTGGTTTGCACAGCTGCATTCTGGCGGCGCACGAGATGGGCGGCGAGCTGACGGCGCAGAGCGCGGGGCCGGGGCAGGGCGCGCTCTTTATCCTGGAGCTGCCGCTGGCACTGACCCCGGAGCAGTCTCAACACGCTGCGAGTGGTTGAGTGGCCCGCAGGGGCTGCTTATTCCTGGGCCGGAGCCAGTCGCGCTTCCAGCTCAGCGACCTTGGCCTCCAGGCTTTCGAGCCGTGCTCGGGTCCGGGCCAGCACGACCATCTGGCTGTCGAATTCTTCCCGGCTGACCAGGTCCAGCTTGCTGAAGCCGCTTTGCAGCAGGGCCTTGAACTGGCTTTCGATTTCGCTTTTGGGCAGCGGCGTGTCGCCACTCAAGATACGGGAGGCGTGGCCGCTCAGGGCGTCGAGGAGGTCTTTGGGCGCAAGCATGTGCAGGTGTCCTGGAAACGATGGCGGGCAGTGTACCACGCAGTGTCTATAGTCAATTCGCCAGCCAGGGATGCACGCTTTTCGCGCATGGGGCCGGGCGGCGCTGCACTGTTGTTGTGCGTATCGCTGCGGTTCGTGGTGCGGTGCACGTCGAGCCGGTGGCCAAGGGGCTGAAATCAGAGGGTTTGGGTGCAGATGGCAAGGTTTCTGCTTAGAGGCTGATGACCCATGCACTGATGCAGTCGCTGTGACGAATGCAGTGCAGCAGGCGGAACGGGGAGTTTCGTCAGGATCGGTTAACTGGCACCTGTCGGGCAACTTGGGCCGACGACGCGTTACAAAGCCAGGCACTGCGCTTAGACTTGAGTCGGGTTTGTTTTCCTGGGGCAAGTCCACCAATTCGGGAGAAAGTTTCATGAAGCTAGTCACTGCCATCATCAAGCCGTTCAAGTTGGACGACGTGCGCGAGTCGTTGTCCGAGATCGGCGTGCAGGGCATTACCGTTACTGAGGTCAAAGGCTTCGGTCGGCAGAAGGGCCACACCGAGCTGTATCGCGGCGCGGAGTACGTGGTCGATTTCCTGCCCAAGGTGAAGATCGATGTCGCCATTGACGACAAGGATCTGGACCGGGTGATCGAGGCAATCACCAAGGCCGCCAACACCGGCAAGATCGGTGACGGGAAGATCTTTGTGGTCAATCTGGAACAGGCTATCCGCATCCGTACCGGCGAAACCGATACCGACGCTATCTAAGCCGCCAAACCCAACGCCCCAGGAGAAAACAATATGACTCTGCGTAAATTCGCAGGGCTAGGAGCCCTGTTGTCCTTCGCAATGCCTGGCCTGGCCATGGCAGAAGAAGCGGCAGCCCCTGTCCTGAACTCCGGCGACACCGCCTGGATGCTCACGGCCACGATTCTTGTACTGTTCATGACCATTCCAGGATTGGCGCTGTTCTACGGCGGCATGGTCCGTTCGAAGAACATTCTTTCCGTGATGATGCAGTGCTTTGCCATTACCGGTCTGATCAGCATCCTGTGGGTCATCTATGGCTACAGCATCGCGTTCGACACCACCGGCATGGAGCAGGGCGTCGTCAACTTCAACTCCTTCATTGGCGGTTTCGGCAAAGCGTTCCTGGCAGGTGTCACGCCAGCCAGCCTGACCGGCCCGGCGGCGCTGTTCCCTGAAGCGGTGTTCATCACCTTCCAGATGACGTTCGCCATCATTACCCCGGCCCTGATCGTCGGTGCATTTGCCGAGCGGATGAAGTTCTCCGCCATGCTGATCTTCATGGGCGTGTGGTTCACCCTGGTGTATGCACCGATTGCGCACATGGTCTGGTCCGGCAACGGCGGCCTGATGTGGGACTGGGGCGTGCTGGACTTCGCTGGCGGCACCGTGGTGCACATCAACGCCGGTATCGCCGGTCTGGTGGCGTGCCTGGTATTGGGCAAGCGCAAAGGCTTCCCGACTACGCCAATGGCACCCCATAACCTGGGTTACACCCTGATGGGCGCGGCCATGCTGTGGGTCGGCTGGTTCGGCTTCAACGCCGGTTCCGCTGTCGCCGCCAACGGCACTGCCGGCATGGCGATGCTGGTGACCCAGATCGCTACCGCTGCGGCGGCGCTGGGCTGGATGTTTGCCGAGTGGATCACCCACGGCAAGCCAAGCGCGCTGGGCATTGCCTCGGGCGTGGTGGCCGGCCTGGTTGCAATCACCCCGGCTGCCGGCACCGTGGGCCCGATGGGCGCCCTGGTCATCGGCCTGGCGGCGGGCGTGGTGTGCTTCTTCTGCGCCACCACCCTCAAGCGCAAGCTCGGTTATGACGACTCCCTGGATGCCTTCGGCGTGCATGGCATCGGCGGTATTCTCGGCGCGATCCTGACCGGTGTGTTCGCCGCACCGGCCTTGGGTGGCTTCGGCACCGTGACCGATATCGGCGCGCAAGTGTGGATTCAATTCAAGGGCGTGGGTTTCACGGTGGTCTACACCGCGATCGTCACCTTCATCATCCTCAAGGTCCTGGACGCCGTAATGGGTCTGCGTGTCACCGAGGAAGAAGAAGCTGTGGGCCTGGATCTGGCCCAGCACAACGAGCGTGGCTACAACCTGTAAGTACGCGCAACAAAAAATGCCCGGTTCGCCGGGCATTTTTTTGTCTGGAGTTTGTCATTGCTCACAAGGTGTGGCGGTTTTTCCGACGCCTTTTGTTGTGGATGCGACATGGGTTTTTATACCGCCAAAGGCTTACACCGAAGCAAGAATATTAGGGCCTTTGTTTTTTCCCAGAGCGCGCTAGAATGCGCGCCGAACGTGCGGAGATCTGTATGTGGCAACAGACGCTGATAACCCTGCGGGCAAGGCCCCGGGGCTTTCATCTGGTGACGGACGAGTTGCTGGCCGGCCTGCCTGAAGTCCAGGCGTGTCGTGTCGGTCTGTTGCATCTGTGGCTGCAGCATACCTCGGCCTCGTTGACCATCAACGAGAACGCCGATCCGGCGGTACGTCGAGACTTCGAACGATTTTTCAATCGGCTGATCCCACAAGGAACCGCCGGCTATGAGCACAACGACGAAGGCTTGGACGACCTCCCGGCGCACTTCAAGGCCAGTGTGCTCGGTTGCCAGCTCAGCCTGCCGGTTACGGCGGGACGGCTGGCATTGGGAACCTGGCAAGGTGTTTATCTGGGCGAGCACCGTGATCACGGCGGTGCTCGTAAAGTCCTCGCCACCTTGTACGGTGAAGGGGCATAACCGCTGATTGCCAGCGGATGTTGAATTTTTTCTGGCAGCCTTCGAACAGATGGCGAAGCTGGGCTATAACTAATCTGCTTTTCGCAAGTCATGAGGTAGAACATGAGCGACGATGATCTGGAAAACGACGACCTCGAAGTAGGCGACGAAGACGAGACCGAAGAAGGCCTTGAAGTGGCGGCTGAAGACGTTGCCGAAGACGATGGCGCCGACGTTCCGACGCCTACCGCCAAGGGCAAGGCCAAGGCCGCGGTGTCGGTCGACGAGTTGCCGAGCGTAGAGGCCAAGAACAAGGAGCGTGATGCGCTCGCCAAGGCCATGGAGGAGTTCCTGGCCAGGGGCGGTAAGGTGCAGGAAGTGGAAGCCAACGTGGTCGCTGATCCGCCCAAGAAGCCTGACAACAAGTACGGCAGCCGCCCTATCTGAGTATCGGCTTCTTGCTTGCTGAAAAAGCCCGCCGTCGCTGCGGGCTTTTTCATGGGCGCGATTCTATTCCCAAATCAGGCGCAGTCCCTGTGGGAGCGAGCTTGCTCGCGATAGCGGTGGGCCTGTTGGCA
>NZ_JACNDD010000052.1:0-41682 GCF_017351395.1 Pseudomonas sp. FW305-28 | reverse complement strand
CGGGCGCCACCGCCAATTGGCCGTTATCCACATTCTGGGTCAGGGTCGAACCGGCTGCCGTGGTCGCACCGCTGGAGATATCCACAGGCGCCACCAAGGAGTTGTTGGAGCCGATGAAAACATCGTCACCCATTACGGTTTTCCACTTGTTGGCGCCATCGTAGTTGCAGGTGATGGTGCCGGCGCCAATGTTGGTGCGGGCGCCGACTTCAGCGTCACCCAGGTAGGTCAGGTGACCGGCCTTGGCGTCTTCGCCCAAATGAGCGTTCTTGAGTTCGACGAAGTTACCCACATGGGCACGGGCTTCCAGCACGGAGCCTGGACGCAACCGCGCAAACGGGCCGGCGTCGCTGCCTTCGCCCATGACCGCGCCATCGAGATGGCTGTTGGCCTTGATCACCACGCCTTTGCGCAGGGTGCTGTCCTTGATCACGCAGTTCGGGCCGATGACCACGTCGTCTTCGATGACGACCTTGCCTTCGAGGATGACGTTGATATCAATGACCACGTCGCGACCCACGCTGACTTCACCGCGCACGTCGAAACGGGACGGATCGCGCAGGGTCACGCCTTGGGCCATCAGGCGGCGGGCGGCGCGCAATTGATAGTGGCGCTCCAGCTCGGCCAGTTGCCGGCGATCGTTGGCGCCCTGCACTTCCATGGCGTCCAGCGGCTGCTCGGTGGCGACCACCAGCCCATCGGCAACGGCCATGGCGATCACATCGGTCAGGTAGTACTCACCCTGGGCGTTGTTGTTCGACAGACGACTCATCCAGTCGCCCAGGCGCTCGGCCGGCACGGCAAGAATTCCGGTGTTGCCCTCGGTGATCGCGCGCTGTGCCTCGTTGGCGTCCTTTTGCTCGACAATCGCCGTCACCTGGCCGTCGGCGTTGCGCACAATGCGGCCGTAACCGGTGGGGTCATCCAGCTCGACGGTCAGCAGGCCCAACTGCTGCGGGGCGACGTGCTTGAGCAGGCGCTGCAAGGTCTCGACTTCGATCAGCGGCACATCGCCGTAGAGAATCAGCACCGTATCGGCCGTGATGAACGGCACGGCCTGGGCCACGGCATGGCCGGTGCCCAGTTGTTTGTCCTGCAGCACGAAATTCAGGTCATCCGCCGCCAGGCGTTCGCGTACCGCATCGGCACCGTGGCCGATGACCACATGAATGCGCTGTGGATCAAGTTGCCGCGCACTGTGGATAACATGACCGAGCATGGAATTGCCGGCGACCGGGTGCAAGACCTTGGGCAACGCCGAACGCATGCGGGTGCCTTGGCCGGCCGCGAGGATAACGATTTCAAGAGACATGACTGGCTACCAATCCTGGGTGGTCAGCGGCTGCGACCAGGTAATGAATAGGGGGAAAAGAAAAAAGGGTAGCCGAGGCTACCCTTTTTAATCAATCGCACAGAAAGCAGACGGCTTAGCCGCCGAACTTCTTGCGGATCTGCTGGACGGTACGCAGCTGGGCTGCGGCCTCGGCCAGACGTGCGGCAGCAGAACCGTAGTCGAACTCCGCGCCGCGCTCGTGCAGGGCCTTCTCGGCGGCCTTGACGGCCTCCTGAGCGGAAGCTTCGTCCAGGTCGGCAGCACGTTGCACGGTGTCGGCAAGGACCTTGACCATGTTCGGCTGAACCTCGAGGAAACCACCGGAGATGTAGAACACCTCCCGTTCCCCGCCCTGCTTGGTCAGAGTAATCGGACCTGGCTTCAAGCTGGTGATCAGCGGTGCGTGACCCAGGGCGATACCAAGATCACCCAGCTCACCGTGCGCAACCACAAACTCGACCAGACCGGAGAAGATTTCCCCTTCCGCACTGACGATATCGCAATGGACTGTCATAGCCATCTGATTGCCTCAACCTAAATTAGCGCCCGTTGCCGGGCGCCGGGATTACAGTTTCTTGGCTTTCTCGATCGCTTCTTCGATGCCGCCGACCATGTAGAACGCTTGTTCTGGCAGGTGGTCGTAGTCACCGTTGAGGATGCCTTTGAAGCCAGCAATGGTGTCTTTCAGGGAAACGTATTTACCCGAGGCACCGGTGAAGACTTCAGCCACGAAGAACGGCTGCGACAAGAAGCGCTGGATCTTACGAGCACGGTTTACCAACTGCTTGTCGGCTTCCGACAGCTCGTCCATACCCAGGATCGCGATGATGTCCTTCAGTTCCTTGTAACGCTGCAGCACGTACTGAACGCCGCGAGCGGTGTCGTAGTGCTCCTGGCCGATCACGTTCGGGTCCAGTTGGCGCGACGTCGAGTCCAGTGGGTCTACCGCTGGGTAGATACCCAGGGAAGCGATGTCACGGGACAGAACGACGGTGGCGTCCAAGTGGGCGAAGGTGGTCGCTGGCGACGGGTCGGTCAAGTCGTCCGCTGGTACGTATACCGCTTGGATCGAGGTGATCGAGCCTTGCTTGGTGGAAGTGATGCGCTCTTGCAGCACGCCCATCTCTTCAGCCAGGGTCGGCTGGTAACCTACTGCCGAAGGCATACGGCCCAGCAGTGCGGATACTTCGGTACCGGCCAGGGTGTAACGGTAGATGTTGTCGACGAACAGCAGAACGTCGTTACCTTCGTCACGGAACTTCTCGGCCATGGTCAGGCCGGTCAGGGCTACGCGCAGACGGTTTCCCGGCGGCTCGTTCATCTGGCCGTAGACCAGTGCCACTTTGTCCAGAACGTTGGAATCCTTCATCTCGTGGTAGAAGTCGTTACCCTCACGAGTACGCTCACCCACACCGGCGAACACGGAATAACCGCTGTGCTCGATGGCGATGTTACGGATCAGTTCCATCATGTTGACGGTCTTGCCTACACCGGCACCACCGAACAGACCGACTTTACCGCCCTTGGCGAACGGGCAAACCAGGTCGATAACCTTGATGCCGGTTTCCAGCAGCTCGTTGCCACCAGCCTGTTCAGCGAAGGTTGGCGCAGGACGGTGAATGCCCCAGCGCTCTTCGGTGTCGATCGGGCCAGCTTCGTCGATCGGGTTGCCCAGTACGTCCATGATCCGGCCCAGGGTCGCTTTACCGACCGGTACGGAGATGGCTGCGCCAGTGTTGTTGACGTCCAGACCGCGCTTCAAGCCCTCGGTGGAGCCCATCGCAATGGTACGAACCACGCCGTCGCCCAGCTGCTGCTGAACTTCCAGGGTGGTTTCGGCGCCTTGAACCTTCAAGGCGTCGTAGATGCTCGGTACGCTGTCGCGTGGAAATTCCACGTCGATAACGGCGCCGATGATTTGAACGATACGTCCGCTACTCATAGCTGGATCCTCTGAATATTTGAACCGTTAAACCGCGGCAGCGCCGCCGACGATTTCCGAGATCTCTTGGGTGATCGCAGCCTGACGCGCCTTGTTGTAGATCAGCTGCAAATCGCTGATCAAATCACCGGCGTTGTCGGTAGCGTTCTTCATCGCGATCATCCGCGCCGCTTGTTCAGCTGCGTTGTTCTCGACCACCGCCTGGTAGACCTGCGACTCCACGTAGCGGACCATCAAGCCGTCGAGCAGCTCCTTGGCATCCGGTTCGTAGAGATAGTCCCAGTGGTGCTTGAGTTCCTGTTCCGGGGTCGCCACCAGTGGAATCAACTGCTCCACGGTCGGCTGTTGCGTCATGGTGTTGATGAACTTGTTGGATACCACGGACAGGCGGTCGATCCGGCCTTCCAGGTAAGCATCCAGCATCACCTTGACGCTGCCGATCAGGTCATTGATCGACGGTTCTTCACCCAGGTGGCTGATAGCAGCGACGACGTTGCCGCCGAAGTTGCGGAAGAAAGCCGCACCCTTGCTACCGACCACGCACAGATCGATCTCGACGCCTTGTTCGCGGTTTGCCGCCATGTCCTTGACCAGGGCCTTGAACAGGTTGGTGTTCAAGCCGCCGCACAGACCACGGTCACTGCTCACCACAACGTAACCGACGCGCTTGACGGCGCGTTCGATCATGAACGGGTGGCGGTATTCCGGGTTGGCGTTGGCCAGATGACCAATCACCTGGCGGATGCGCTCCGCATAAGGACGGCTAGCAGCCATGCGCATTTGTGCCTTGCGCATTTTGCTGACCGCCACTTTTTCCATGGCGCTGGTAATCTTTTGCGTGCTTTTGATGCTCGCAATCTTACTGCGAATCTCTTTTGCGCCTGCCATGTAACACCTATCAGGTTAGCAAGCGGGAGCCTTGCGGCTCCCGCTGCGGCTTACCAGGTTTGGGTGGCCTTGAACTTCTCGATACCGGCCTTGAGGCCAGCGTCGATTTCGTCATTGAAGTCACCTTTAACGTTGATCTTGGCCATCAAATCGGCATGATCGCGGTTGAAGAAAGCGATCAGCGCTTGTTCGAAGCTGCCGATCTTGGCGATTTCAATGTCAGTCAGGAACCCACGCTCAGCGGCATACAGCGACAGCGCCATGTCAGCGATCGACATTGGTGCGTATTGCTTCTGCTTCATCAGCTCGGTAACGCGCTGACCATGCTCAAGTTGCTTACGGGTCGCTTCGTCCAGGTCAGAAGCGAACTGGGCGAATGCCGCCAGTTCACGGTACTGGGCCAGGGCGGTACGGATACCACCGGACAGCTTCTTGATGATCTTGGTCTGAGCGGCACCACCCACACGGGATACCGAAACACCGGCGTTCACAGCAGGACGGATGCCCGAGTTGAACATGGCCGATTCCAGGAAGATCTGACCGTCGGTGATGGAAATCACGTTGGTCGGAACGAACGCGGAAACGTCGCCAGCCTGGGTTTCGATGATCGGCAGAGCGGTCAGGGAACCGGTCTTGCCAGTCACTGCGCCGTTGGTGAACTTCTCTACGTACTCTTCCGAAACGCGGGATGCGCGCTCCAGCAGACGGGAGTGGAGATAGAACACGTCGCCTGGGTAGGCTTCACGGCCTGGTGGACGGCGCAGCAGCAGGGAAATCTGGCGGTAGGCCACTGCTTGCTTGGACAGATCGTCATAAACGATCAGCGCGTCTTCACCGCGGTCGCGGAAGTATTCGCCCATGGTGCAACCGGAGTACGGTGCCAGGAACTGCAGTGCGGCCGATTCGGAAGCACTGGCGGCAACGATGATGGTGTTAGCCAGTGCACCGTTTTCTTCCAGCTTGCGAACCACGTTGGCGATGGTCGATTGCTTCTGACCGATTGCCACGTAGACGCAGAAGATGCCGCTGTTTTTCTGGTTGATGATCGCGTCGATCGCCAGAGCGGTCTTACCGATCTGACGGTCGCCAATGATCAGCTCACGCTGGCCACGGCCGACAGGGATCATGGCATCGACAGCCTTGTAGCCAGTCTGTACAGGCTGGTCTACCGACTTACGCCAGATCACGCCTGGAGCAACTTTCTCGACCGCGTCGGTCTCGGTGTTGTTCAGCGGACCTTTGCCGTCAACAGGGTTACCCAGTGCGTCGACAACGCGACCCAGCAGTTCCTTACCTACCGGAACTTCGAGGATGCGGCCGGTGCACTTGGCGCTCATGCCTTCAGCCAGCGTCGTGTATGCGCCCAGTACCACGGCACCTACAGAGTCTTGCTCCAGGTTGAGGGCCATACCGTAGACGCCGCCCGGAAACTCGATCATCTCGCCGTACATGACGTCGGCCAGACCGTGAATCCGCACGATGCCGTCAGATACGCTGACGACAGTGCCTTCGTTACGGGCTTGGGAGGTCACATCGAGCTTGTCGATGCGGCCCTTGATAATTTCACTTATTTCGGAAGGATTGAGTTGCTGCATTGCTCTGCTGCCCCTTCAAACTCAAGATTTCAATGCTTCGGCAAGTTTCGCGATTTTGCCGCGAATCGAGCCATCGATAACCAGGTCGCCGGCGCGGATGACAACGCCCCCAATCAGGGACTTGTCTTCCTCGACTTGCAGGCGCACTTCCCGGTTGAGTCGTGCACTGAGAACCTTGGCGAGTTTGTCTTGCTGTTCTTGGTTCAATGCGAAAGCACTGGTGACTTCCACGTCTACCGATTTCTCTTGCTCGGCCTTGTACAGGTCGAAAAGAGCGGCGATCTCCGGCAGAAGCGGGAGACGGTCGTTTTCGGCAACGACATGGATGAAATTCTGTGCCTTGGCATCGAACTTGTCGCCGCACACGTCAATGAACGTGGCGGCCTTTTCTGCGCTCGTCAGTCGCGGGGCCTTGAGCACGCGCTGCATGGTGCCGTCTTGCGACACCGCTGCTGCCAGGCCGAGCATGGCTGACCAATTGGCCAGTTGCTGGTGGGCCTGAGCGTGCTCGAAGGCCGCCTTAGCGTAAGGTCGGGCCAACGTGGTCAGTTCTGCCATGATCGCCCTCGCTTAGATTTCAGCAGCCAGTTTGTTTACCAGCTCTGCGTGCGCGTTTTGATCGATTGTGGCACCCAGGATCTTCGAAGCACCGCCAACGGCCAGAGCACCCACTTGGGCACGCAGCGCGTCTTTGACACTGTTGAGTTCCTGTTCGATCTCGGCTTGAGCCTGAGCCTTCACACGGTCAGCTTCGACGCGAGCCTGTTCACGGGCTTCGTCGACAATCTGGGTACCGCGTTTCTTGGCTTGCTCGATGATTTCAGCTGCCTGAGCTTTCGCTTCGCGCAGTTGCTGACCCACTTTCTCATGGGCCAACTCCAGGTCGCGAGCTGCACGGCTGGCAGCGTCCAGACCATCAGCGATCTTCTTTTGACGTTCGTGCAATGCCGCAATGACCGGAGGCCATACGAACTTCATGCAGAACAGTACAAAAATCAGGAACGCAACGGACTGGCCAATCAGGGTCGCATTAATGTTCACGCCAACACCTCGCAGTTACGTTGTCCATCACACCAATCTACTCGAGACATCCGAGTAATTAGCCAGCGATTTGACCAACGAACGGGTTCGCAAAGGTGAAGAACAGCGCGATACCAACACCGATCATGGTCACGGCGTCGAGCAGACCGGCCACGATGAACATTTTGACTTGCAGCATTGGAACCATTTCTGGCTGACGCGCTGCGCCTTCCAGGAACTTGCCGCCCAACAGGCCGAAACCAATTGCGGTACCCAGTGCGCCCAGGCCGATCAACAGTGCAACAGCGATAGCGGTTAGACCAACTACAGTTTCCATCTTTCCTCCCGACTTTTACGTCGTATGGTTTAGGTTTTTTAGATTAAAGCGGTAAAACAAATCGTTTCTCAGCCCGGTTCGGGCTCCTTCCCGTTTGACCGGGAAGGACATCAGACTAGTCGAGACTGGCCTTAATGGTTTTCTTCGTGCGCCATCGACAGGTAGACGATGGTCAGCATCATGAAGATGAACGCCTGCAGGGTGATGATCAGGATGTGGAACACAGCCCACGCCCACTGCAGAACTACACCCAGGCCGCTGAGCCACAGCAGGCCGCTGCCGAACATCACAGCGATCAGGATGAACACCAGTTCGCCGGCATACATGTTGCCGAACAGACGCAGTGCCAGGGAAATCGGCTTGGCGATCAGGGTCACGAATTCCAGCAGGAAGTTCACCGGAATCAGCAGGGCCTGAACGAGGATGTTCTTGCTGCCGAACGGGTGCAGGGTCAGTTCGCCGATGAAGCCGCCGATGCCCTTGACCTTGATGCTATAGAAAATGATCAGTGCGAAAACCGAGAACGCCATGCCCAGGGTCGCGTTCGGGTCGGTGGTCGACACGGCGCGGAAGGGGATGTGTGCATCGCCGGAGATCAGGATGGCCAGCTGAGGAATCCAGTCGACCGGTACCAGGTCGATGGCGTTCATCAGGAACACCCAGACGAAGATGGTCAGTGCCAGCGGTGCAATCACCGGGCTGCGGCCATGGAAGCTGTCTTTCACGCTGCCATCGACGAATTCGACCAGTACTTCAACGAAGTTCTGCAGTGCACCTGGCTGACCGGAGGTCGCCTTCTTCGCCGCCATGCGGAAAAGAAGAACGAAAATCAGGCCCAGTGCGACCGACCAGCCGAGGGTATCGACGTGGAAAGCCCAGAAGCCCATTTCCTTGGCTTCTGCTGCGGTGTGGGCAAAGCCCCAGCCGCCGTTGGGTAGCTGACCGAAGGTCAGGTTCTGCAAGTGGTGCTGGATATAGCCCGAAGCGGTTGTCTCTGCCATGGTTGCCTCAAACGCCCTAAGGTCTCGAAAGTCTTGTTCTCATTAGCAGGGGAGCGAACCAGCTGACCAGTTGGGTCAGCACGAAGACGCCGAATACAGCCAGCGGCGCCAATGGCTTCACACCTGCGAACGTCAGTGCAAACAGCACTGCCGTCAAAATCAGTTTCCCCGCCTCGCCGGCATAAAAAGACCGGACGATAGCCTGGGCTACTCGGGCGCCGGAAAACCGAAAGGCCCTGTGAGCGAAGTAAATATTGGGAAGCAAGGCTATCAGGCCTCCGCAAAGGCCTGAGTATCCGGCGACGACTCCTTTCCATTGCCAGAGCGCCAATGTGGCGATCAGTACGACGGTGAATTGAGCCATCAGAACCGGGAAAACTGCCAGACGATGGAACGGCAAGCGGTTTGGCGTGCGGGTTTCCATCGCTTTTGCTCTCCAATAGTCGGCCGCCATAATTCAATAACTTGGCATAATTTGTGCCGACAAAATGCGCGCAGAGTATAGGGGCGGTTCTGCCCCTATTCAACTGTCAGGTAGTGATTTCCGACTGCGCGCTACAAGAGCAATTGTTTCAGCGAATGTGTGCAAGGACACCTTGCAACTCATCGAGGGAGTTATAACCGATCACCAGTTGGCCCTTGCCCTTCTTCCCGTGGCGAATCTGCACCGCAGAGCCCAGGCGCTCGGCCAAGCGTTGTTCGAGGCGGGCGATATCCGGGTCGGTCTTGGGTGCCTCGACAGGTGCCGGTTTGCCACTGAGCCACTGGCGAACCAGTGCCTCGGTTTGGCGCACGGTGAGGCCGCGTGCGACAACATGTCGCGCCCCTTCAACCTGTTGATTTTCCGGCAAACCGAGCAATGCACGGGCATGGCCCATTTCCAGGTCGCCATGGGACAGCATGGTCTTGATGACTTCCGGCAACGCAATCAGGCGCAGCAGGTTGGCCACGGTCACGCGGGACTTGCCCACCGCCTCGGCAACCTGTTGCTGGGTCAGCTGGAATTCCTGCTGCAAGCGCTGCAGGGCCACGGCTTCCTCGATCGGGTTGAGGTCTTCACGCTGGATGTTCTCGATCAGCGCCATGGCGATGGCCGTTTCATCCGGCACATCGCGGACCATCGCCGGGATGGTTTCCTGGCCGGCCTGCTGGCTGGCGCGCCAGCGACGTTCGCCGGCGATGATCTCGAAGCGTCCATTGGCGATCGGCCGGACCACGATCGGCTGCATCACGCCCTGGCTCTTGATCGATTGGGCCAATTCTTCCAGCGCCTGCGGGTCCATGTCCCGACGCGGCTGGTATTTGCCGCGCTGGATCAGGTCCAGGGGCAAGTGCTGCAGCTCGCGCTGGTCGGCCTGTACGGCCTGTTCTTCCAGCGAGCTGACAGTCGGACCGCTGAGCAGTGCATCCAGTCCACGTCCGAGACCTCGTTTCTTGACGGCCATGGGGTTTCCTTAAGTTGGCTGGGCTGCAGCGGTGCGTGGGTTGCGACGCTGACGACGAACCATCTCGCCCGCCAGGGCCAGGTAAGCCAGCGCACCACGGGATTGTTTGTCGTAGGCCAGGGCCGGCATGCCGTAGCTCGGCGCTTCGGCCAGACGGATGTTACGGGGGATGACGGTGTCGTAGAGCTGCTCGCCGAAATGTTCCTTGAGCTGGGCCGAGACATCGTTCATCAGGCTCAGGCGCGGGTCGTACATGGTCCGCAACAGGCCTTCGACCTTCAGGTCCGGGTTCAACAGTTCGGCGATGCGCTTGATGTTATCCACAAGGTCGCTCAACCCTTCCAGGGCGAAGTACTCGCACTGCATGGGAATAATGACCCCATCGGCGGCCACCAAGGCGTTGAGGGTCAGCATCGACAGCGACGGCGGGCAGTCGATCAGGATGTAATCGTAGTTTTCCCGGATCGGCGCCAAGGCGCTGCGCAGGCGGCTTTCCTTCATCTGCATTTCCAGCAGCACCACTTCGGCCGCCGTCAGGTCACGGTTGGCCGGCAGCAGTTGATAACCGCCATGTTCGGAGAAGTGCATGGCCTGGCCCAGATCGCATTCGCCGATCAGGACGTCGTAGATGGAATTTTCCAGGCCATGTTTATCCACACCGCTGCCCATGGTGGCGTTGCCCTGTGGATCGAGATCGATCAACAGCACCCGGCGCTTGGTCGCGACCAGGGATGCTGCGAGGTTGATGCAGGTGGTGGTCTTGCCCACACCACCTTTCTGGTTCGCTATCGCGAATACCTTAGCCATTCTTGCTTGTGTTCCCAATCATGCCGTGCGGCGCAGTATCAGCAGATGGCGTTGGCCTTGGCAACCGGGTACGGCCAAGGCGTGTTCGCTATCGAGGTGGAAGTCTGCCGGCAATGCTACCAGCTCATCGGCCGGATGAACGCCCTTCATTGCCAGCCAGCGCGTACCGGCGTCGCCCAGGTGGCGAGTCCAGTTACTGAAGTTCTCCATGCTGCTGAACGCCCGGGAGATGATCCCGTTGAACGGCTCGGCAGGCTGGAACGCTTCGACGCGGCTGTGGATAACTTGCAGGTTATCCAGTTTGAGTTCGAGTTTGACCTGGGTGAGGAAGCGGGTTTTCTTGCCGTTGCTGTCCAGGCAGGTCACTTGCGAGTCGGGAAACAGGATCGCCAGCGGAATGCCCGGCATCCCCCCGCCACTGCCAACGTCCAGCCAACGACCGTTTTCGATGAAGGACATCACGCTGAGGCTGTCGAGCAAATGCCGCGAGACCATTTCATCCGGATCGCGCACGGCGGTCAGGTTGTAGGCCTTGTTCCATTTGATCAACAGCGCCAGATAACCCAGCAACTGCGTGTGCTGGGCTTCACTCAGGCTGACGCCGAGTTCACGGGCACCTGTGGATAACTCTTCAGCGTGTTGCGAGGTGACCATCGAACTCAAGCGCTTTGCTCCAACTGGCGGCCCGCGCCGCGTTTTTTCAAATGAATCATCAACAGGGAAATCGCCGCCGGCGTGACGCCGGGAATGCGCGAGGCCTGGCCCAGGGTCTCTGGACGGGTCGCACCGAGCTTGCTCTGGATTTCTTTCGACAACCCGGAAATGCCGGTGTAATCGATATCCACAGGCAGCTTGGTGTCTTCGCTGGCGCGCAGGCGGGCGATTTCATCCTGCTGGCGGTCGATGTAACCGGCGTACTTGGTCTTGATCTCGACCTGTTCGGCCACCTGCGGATCTTCCGCGCCCTGGCCGGTCACTTCCACCAGCCCGGCGTAATCGATTTCCGGACGGCTCAAGAGGTTGAGCAGGTTGTATTCGTGGGTCAGCGGGGTACCGAATTTCGCCGCGATGGCATCGCCCTGCTCGGTACCGGGACGAACCCAGGTGCTTTTCAGGCGTTGCTCTTCCAGCTCGATACGCTCGCGTTTCGTGCAGAAAGCGGCCCAGCGCACGTCATCCACCAGACCCAGCTCGCGACCTTTCTCGGTCAGGCGCAGGTCGGCGTTGTCTTCACGCAGGATCAAGCGATATTCGGCGCGGGACGTGAACATCCGATACGGTTCCTGGGTACCCAGGGTAATCAGGTCGTCCACCAGCACACCGATGTATGCCTCATCGCGGCGCGGGCACCAGCTGTCTTTGCCCTGGGCCCGCAGTGCCGCATTGGCACCGGCCAACAACCCCTGGGCGCCGGCCTCTTCGTAACCGGTGGTGCCGTTGATCTGCCCGGCGAAGAACAGGCCGCCGATGACTTTGGTTTCCAGGCTGTACTTCAGGTCACGCGGATCGAAATAGTCGTATTCGATGGCGTAGCCGGGGCGAACGATGTGGGCGTTTTCCATGCCGCGAATCGATTGCACGATCTGCAGTTGCACATCGAACGGCAGGGAGGTGGAGATCCCGTTCGGGTACAGCTCGTGTGTGGTCAGGCCTTCGGGCTCGATGAAGACCTGGTGGCTTTCCTTGTCGGCAAAGCGATGGATCTTGTCTTCGATCGACGGGCAATAACGCGGGCCGATGCCTTCGATTTCACCGGCAGCGGAATACATCGGCGAACGATCGAGGTTCGCCGCAATGATTTCATGGGTGCGGGCATTGGTGTGGGTGATCCAGCAACTGACTTGCCGTGGATGCTGTTCCTTGTTGCCCATGAACGACATGACCGGGATCGGCGTATCGCCAGGCTGCTCGGTCATCACCGAGAAATCCACAGACCGACCGTCGATACGCGGTGGCGTACCGGTTTTCAAGCGTCCGACACGCAATGGCAGCTCACGCAAACGGTGAGCCAGAGCGATCGACGGCGGATCACCCGCGCGCCCGCCGGAAAAGTTCTGCAAACCAATGTGGATAAGTCCGCCGAGGAAGGTCCCGGTGGTCAACACCACGGAATCGGCGAAGAAACGCAGGCCCATCTGCGTCACGACACCGCGTACCTGATCCTGCTCGACGATCAGGTCATCGGCCGCTTGTTGAAATATCCACAGGTTCGGCTGGTTTTCCAGGATTTCGCGGACAGCGGCCTTGTACAGGATGCGGTCGGCCTGGGCGCGAGTAGCGCGCACGGCTGGGCCTTTGCGGCTGTTCAATACGCGAAACTGGATCCCCCCCTTATCGGTGGCCATGGCCATCGCGCCCCCAAGGGCATCGATCTCCTTGACCAGGTGGCTTTTGCCAATGCCACCAATGGCAGGGTTGCAGCTCATGGCGCCGAGGGTTTCCACGTTATGCGTCAGCAACAGGGTTTTTGCTCCCATGCGCGCTGATGCAAGTGCTGCCTCGGTACCGGCATGACCGCCGCCGATGACGATCACTTCAAAACGGGAAGGGAAATCCACCACGCACCTCGTGCCTGCTTTATTCAGGTAATTCGGAAATAGGTTTTGAGTCTGGCCCTGGGCGTTTTTCGAGCCAGGTCGGCAAGTATAGGGACTTCATCCTTTCTAAAGAACCCTTTGCACAAAATTTAACCAGCTGTGGAGAACTCGCGGTTAAAAAAATAAAAAAGAAAGAAATTTATAAAATCTTTGTTTTTATGTTTATTCTTACTGCCCCACCTATCTGTGGATAACGTTCTATAGGCCTTTATTTACCTCGTGTACAGAGATTCAAAACCCTGTGGTCATGTGGCATTGAGGGGCTTGGATAACCGGTGTAAGCCTGTGGATGAATGAGGTGGTTATCCACAGAGGTGGTTATCTTCAGTTTTGAAGGCCGCTTATCAACCGACCTCAATGGCAGTTATTCACAGGGCTTAATCCACAGAAAACTGCCGCTACGGGTCGCATCAGCGCCCACAGGCAAGCCGCCATCAGGGGCAATCGGTTCAAAAAAAGAGAGGGGGAACCGGGTTTGCGTTGCGCTCGTCAGATTGTCGAGGACAAACCCGGTTGCAAAGGAGGGGCTATTTACCGATGCAAAAGCTGGAAAAGATCCGCCCCAGCAAGTCATCGGAGCTGAAGGCGCCGGTAATTTCCCCAAGGGACTGTTGCGCCTGGCGCAGGTCTTCGGCCAACAACTCACCAGCCCCCGCCAAGGTCAGCTGCGCGCGACCGTGTTCCAGGGCGGAACTGGCATGGCGCAACGCTTCAAGGTGCCGCCGGCGAGCGCTGAAGCTGCTTTCCGAGGTCTGCTCGTAGCCCATGCAGGCTTTGAGGTGCTCGCGCAGCAGTTCCAGGCCTTCGCCTGCCGACTTCGCGCTCAGGCTGATGGTCACGTGCCCGTCATCGCTGACTTGCAGGGCAATCGATTCCCCAGTCAGGTCGGCCTTGTTGCGAATCAGGGTGACTTTCGCGGGATCCGGGCGGACCTCGAGGAACTCCGGCCACAACGCAAACGGATCGTCCGCTTCCGGTGCGGTGGCATCGACCACCAGCAACACACGATCGGCCTCGCCAATAGCTTTCAGTGCCCGCTCAACCCCGATCTTTTCCACATGATCGTCGGTGTCGCGCAAACCGGCCGTATCCACCACGTGCAGCGGCATGCCGTCGATGTGGATATGTTCACGAAGGATGTCCCGGGTGGTGCCGGCGATCTCGGTGACGATCGCCGCCTCGCGGCCGGCCAGGGCATTCAACAGGCTGGATTTGCCGGCATTCGGTCGGCCAGCGATCACCACGGTCATCCCATCGCGCAACAAGGCACCCTGCCCGGCTTCGCGCAGTACTGTGGATAACTCATCGCGCACTTTATCGAGCATGCTCAGCACGTGGCCATCGGCGAGGAAGTCGATTTCCTCTTCCGGGAAGTCGATCGCGGCCTCGACGTAGATCCGCAGGCCGATCAATTGCTCGGTGAGGTTATGCACACGCTGGGAAAACGCGCCCTGCAAGGAACGTAACGCGTTGCGTGCAGCCTGTGCAGAACTGGCTTCGATCAAATCGGCGATCGCTTCAGCCTGGGCAAGATCGAGCTTGTCGTTGAGGAACGCCCGCTCGCTGAATTCCCCCGGCCGGGCCAGTCGACAACCCAATTCCAGGCAGCGCTTGAGCAGCATGTCCAGCACTATGGGGCCGCCATGTCCCTGCAGTTCCAGTACGTCTTCGCCGGTGAACGAGTTTGGCCCCGGGAAATACAAGGCCAGCCCTTCGTCGAGCACCTGCTGGTCATCACTGAAAAACGGGCCGTAATGGGCGAACCGCGGCTTGAGTTCACGACCGCTGATAGCCTTGGCCGCGGCACTGGCCAAGGGCCCCGAAATACGGACGATGCCGACACCGCCGCGACCTTGGGCGGTGGCAACGGCGGCGATGGTTTCACGCGGTGCGCTCATAAACCGGTATCCAGACAAAAGTGGCAGATAGCAAAACGCCCCACTAGGGGGCGTTTTGTGTGGTTATCCACAGAGCAAGTTACGCCTCGGCTTTTTTAGTCGCCGCTTCGATCTTACGCGTGATGTACCACTGCTGAGTGATGGACAACACGTTGTTCACAACCCAGTACAGCACAAGACCCGCCGGGAACCACAGGAAGAAGAAGGTGAAGATGATTGGCATCATTTTCATGACCTTCGCTTGCATCGGGTCCGGAGGCGTCGGGTTCAGTTGCTGCTGGATGAACATGGTCGCGCCCATGATGATCGGCAGGATGAAGAACGGATCCTTGATCGACAGGTCGGTAATCCACAGCATGAACGGTGCCTGACGCATCTCCACGCTTTCCAGCAACACCCAGTACAGCGACAGGAACACTGGCATCTGCACAAGAATCGGCAAGCATCCACCCAGCGGGTTGATCTTCTCTTTCTTGTACAGCTCCATCATGGCCTGGGACATTTTCTGCCGGTCATCGCCATGCTGTTCTTTCAGGGCGGCCAGTTTCGGCGCCACTGCACGCATGCGCGCCATGGATTTGTAACTGGCGGCCGACAATGGGAAGAAGATCCCCTTGATCAGCATGGTCAGGAAAATGATCGACCAGCCCCAGTTACCGACGATGCTGTGGATATGTTGCAGCAGCCAGAAGATCGGCTGGGCAATGAACCACAGGAAACCGTAGTCCACGGTCAGTTCCAGGCCTGGGGACAACTCTTTCAGCACCGCCTGGCTTTTTGGACCGGCATACAGAATGGCGCTGGTTTCGGCTTTCGCACCTGGCGCGGCAGTCAATGTCGGGCCGGTGTAACCGATGATGAAGTTGCCCTTGCTGTCTTTACGCGTCTGGACAACATTGCTGTCGCCCTTCTGCGGGATCCAGGCTGTTACAAAATAGTGCTGCAGCCAGGCAACCCAGCCACCTTGTACGGTTTCCTTGAGCTGACCCTTGTCCATGTCCTTCATGGACACTTTCTTGTACGGCTCCGAACTTGTCCACAGGGCGGCGCCCAGGTAAGTCGCGGTGCCGGTGGCCGTGCTGGAGGAAGGATCGTCGCTGGCGTCACGCTTGAGTTGCGCGAACATCGCACCGGACCAAGGCTGGGCGCTCTGGTTGTCGATCAGGTAGGAAACGGTGACGTCATACAGGCCACGTTTCAGGGTGAAACGCTTGATGTAATTGACGCCGTCCTTGCTGAACTTCAGGTCCACGACCAATTGGTCCTGACCGTCAGCCAGTTGATAAGTCTTCTTCTCGGCAGAGTAGACCGGGCGACCGGCCGGGTTCGAATCCGGGCCGTTGCTACCAATCAGGCCACTTTGGGCCAGATAGGTGCGCTCGTTGCCGTTGTCGAACAACTGGAACGGGATGTCCGGATGATCCTGGCGACGCGGGTACAGCGGCAGCTTCAGCTGGGCGACGTCACCACCTTGTGGATCGATTGCCAGCTCGAGCACGTCCGTCTTGACCTGGATGAGATCTTTGCTTGCGGCCACAGGGGCTTCGGCAGGAGCGCTGGTATCGCTTGCCGCGCGTGGGATGTCGTCATTGTTGGCAGCGTTGTTGCCAACGGGAGCATCCGGCAGGCTCGGTGCGGTATTGCTGGCTGCAACATTCTGAGTCGGCAGGGCAGCCTGGCCATAGTCCTGGTTCCATTTAAGGACCATGACGTAGGACACGATTGCCAGGGCGACGATCAGGATCGTGCGTTTGATATCCATGATTACTCGGCCATCGAAGAAGAACGGGAGGTAGGGATAGGCGGAACCGGGTCATAACCGCCGGGATTCCACGGATGACAGCGACCTAAACGACGAAAGGTCAGCCAGCCACCGCGCAGGAGGCCATGATTTTCTATGGCTTCGTACGCGTAGCAGGAACAACTGGGGTAGAAACGACAGTGACTGGCCATCAAAGGACTAATGGCGTAGCGATAAAACTGGATCGGAACGAGTGCCAGTTTACGCATCGGGACTGTCTACCCCTGCAGTTTCGGTGTTGACTGCCGGTACTGGCTTGTTGCGTGCCAGACGTTTCCAGAGCTTGCCGAAATGCTGAATCAATTCGGGGTTTTCTACGTCACCCAAACCTTTGCGCGCGACGATAACGATGTCCCATCCAACCAGTGAATCCTGGTTCAGGCGAAACGATTCGCGCATCAGACGTTTGAGGCGATTGCGCTGAACGGAGAGCTTGACGCTCTTTTTCCCGATAACCAGCCCTAGTCGGGGGTGATCGAGATCGTTACTGCGCGCAAGGAGCAGGAGATTTTTCCCCGGAACCTTGCCGGTAGGGGAGTCAAAGACTGCCTTGAAATGCCGGGGTGTAAGCAGACGCTTTTCCCGACTGAAGTCCTGACTCACCTCCAGTGCCGGATTATCAAACTGCCAGACGCGCACGACCTTTGGCGCGACGACGCGACAGGACGGCACGACCGTTCTTGGTAGCCATGCGAGCACGGAAACCGTGGGTACGAGCGCGTTTGATAGTGCTTGGTTGGAAAGTACGTTTCATGTCGTGTTACCTGGTTCGTCCACAACGGGCCGGAATGGCCCCCGTTTTAAGAGACCGGGGATTCTAGAGAAAGCAAGCCTCTAGGTCAATTTCCAACCAGCGTTTCCTTTAAATAGATATCCAGCCGCTTTCGGCGGATTCATCACACAGCGCTAGATATAGAAATAAAGAAGGGAATTATTTAAAGCTTTTCTGTAAAGCTTATAAAAGCAAGGTCGCCACCTGTCTGTGGATAACCATGTCGGGGCCTTGTAATTCGCCATGTACAGAGAATGACAACTACAGGGGAAAGCAGTGGCCAGCCTGTGCTGCGCTGTCGGATAAGCTGTGGGTGGAATGGCTGGTTATCCACAGGGCGGTTATCCACCGAGTTTCGCCCCCACTTGTGCAACGACCTCAGGCTCGGTTATCCACAGAGCTTATCCACCGACCGTCGGTCGTCTTTCTCTCGGTTAACGCATTGATAAATCATGGGCGATGAGCAACCTGCGTGTGGATAAGTGCACGTCCGCTCGCTACAATGGCCGCTTGTTTTTGCCTCACCGGCTTTCAACTTAGGGGATATCCGTGTCAGTGGAACTTTGGCAGCAGTGCGTGGAGCTTTTGCGCGATGAGCTGCCTGCCCAACAATTCAACACTTGGATCCGTCCACTACAGGTCGAAGCCGAAGGCGACGAGTTGCGTGTCTATGCACCGAACCGTTTCGTTCTCGACTGGGTCAACGAAAAGTACCTGGGCCGGGTCATGGAACTGCTCGACGAGCATGGCAATGGCATGGCGCCTGCGTTGTCCTTATTAATAGGCAGCAAACGCAGTTCGGCACCCCGCGCCGCGCCCAATGCGCCGCTGGCCGCCGCAGCGTCACAGGCCCAGCAGGCTGCCCCGGCTCCTGTGAACAATCATGCCGCCCCGGCGCCCGCGCCTGCCCCGAGCAAACGCAACACGCAAAAAGTCGCCGAAGTCAGCGAAGAGCCTTCCCGGGACAGCTTCGACCCCATGGCCGGTGCCAGCTCCCAGCAGGCTCCGGTGCGGGCCGAACAGCGCACCGTCCAGGTCGAAGGCGCGCTCAAGCACACCAGCTACCTGAACCGGACCTTTACCTTCGAGAATTTCGTCGAGGGTAAATCCAACCAACTGGCCCGCGCGGCGGCCTGGCAGGTCGCGGACAACCCCAAGCACGGTTACAACCCGCTCTTCCTTTATGGCGGCGTTGGCTTGGGTAAGACCCACTTGATGCACGCGGTGGGCAACCATCTATTAAAGAAGAACCCGAATGCCAAGGTCGTGTACCTGCATTCCGAGCGTTTCGTGGCCGACATGGTCAAGGCGCTGCAACTGAACGCCATCAACGAGTTCAAGCGTTTCTACCGTTCGGTGGACGCCTTGCTGATCGACGACATTCAGTTCTTCGCCCGCAAGGAACGTTCCCAGGAAGAGTTTTTCCACACCTTCAACGCATTGCTTGAGGGCGGGCAGCAGGTCATTCTCACCAGTGACCGCTACCCGAAAGAGATCGAAGGCCTCGAGGAACGCCTCAAGTCGCGTTTCGGCTGGGGCCTGACGGTGGCCGTCGAGCCGCCGGAGCTGGAGACCCGGGTCGCGATCCTGATGAAGAAGGCCGACCAGGCCAAGGTCGAGCTGCCTCACGACGCGGCATTCTTCATCGCCCAGCGTATCCGCTCGAACGTGCGTGAGCTCGAAGGTGCCCTCAAGCGGGTCATCGCCCATTCGCACTTCATGGGCCGCGATATCACCATCGAATTGATTCGCGAATCCTTGAAGGACCTGTTGGCGCTCCAGGACAAATTGGTTTCTGTGGATAACATTCAGCGAACGGTTGCTGAATACTACAAAATCAAGATCTCCGACCTGCTGTCCAAACGCCGTTCCCGTTCGGTGGCACGTCCGCGCCAGGTGGCCATGGCCCTGTCCAAGGAACTGACCAACCACAGCCTGCCGGAAATCGGCGATGTGTTTGGCGGACGCGATCACACCACCGTGCTGCACGCGTGCCGCAAGATCAACGAACTTAAGGAATCCGACGCGGACATCCGCGAGGACTACAAGAACCTGCTGCGTACACTGACCACTTGATGACCACCAGCGCAGCTTATTAAGGCAAGGGACTAGACCATGCATTTCACCATTCAACGCGAAGCCCTGTTGAAACCCCTGCAACTGGTCGCAGGCGTCGTCGAACGCCGCCAGACCTTGCCGGTACTTTCCAACGTGCTGCTGGTTGTCGAAGGCCAGCAATTGTCGCTGACCGGTACCGACCTGGAAGTCGAGCTGGTCGGTCGTGTGCAACTTGAGGAACCGGCCGATCCGGGTTCCATCACCGTGCCGGCGCGCAAGCTGATGGACATCTGCAAGAGCCTGCCCAACGACGCGCTGATCGACATCAAGGTCGATGAGCAGAAGCTCGTGGTCAAGGCCGGTCGCAGCCGCTTTACCTTGTCCACACTGCCCGCCAACGATTTCCCGACCGTCGAAGAAGGCCCGGGCTCGCTGACCTGCAGCCTGGACCAGAGCAAATTGCGTCGCCTGATCGAACGCACCAGTTTCGCCATGGCCCAGCAGGACGTGCGTTATTACCTCAACGGCATGCTCCTGGAAGTGTCGGCCGGCGTTATCCGCGCCGTCGCCACCGACGGTCACCGCCTGGCCATGTGCTCGATGCAGGCCGATATCGGTCAGCCGGATCGCCACCAGGTGATCGTGCCGCGTAAAGGTATCCTGGAGCTGGCGCGTCTGCTGACCGAGCCCGACGGCAACGTCAGCATCGTGTTGGGCCAGCACCATATCCGCGCCACCACCGGTGAGTTCACCTTCACGTCGAAGCTGGTAGACGGCAAGTTCCCAGACTACGAGCGCGTGCTGCCAAAAGGCGGTGACAAGCTGGTTCTGGGCGATCGCCAGGCCCTGCGCGAAGCCTTCAGCCGTACCGCGATCCTGTCCAACGAGAAGTACCGCGGCATTCGTCTGCAACTGGCCAACGGGCAGTTGAAGATCCAGGCGAACAACCCGGAGCAGGAAGAAGCGGAAGAAGAAGTGGGCGTTGAGTACAACGGCGGCTCCCTGGAAATCGGCTTCAATGTCAGCTACCTGCTCGACGTGCTGGGCGTGATGACCACCGAGCAAGTGCGTCTGATCCTGTCTGACTCCAACAGCAGTGCGCTGGTGCAAGAGTCCGATAACGACGATTCGGCTTACGTCGTCATGCCGATGCGTCTGTAATCATGCCCAGCAGAAGCTAGATGTCCTTAAGTCGCGTCTCGGTCACCGCGGTGCGCAATCTGCACCCGGTGACCTTCTCCCCCTCCCCCCGCATCAATATTCTTTACGGCGCCAACGGCAGCGGCAAAACCAGCGTGCTGGAAGCCGTGCACCTGCTCGGGCTTGCCCGTTCGTTCCGCAGCACCCGGCTGTTACCGGTCATCCAGTACGATCAACTGGCGTGCACGGTGTTCGGGCAGGTGGAACTGGCAGAAGGCGGCCATAGCGCCCTGGGGATCTCGCGGGACCGGCAAGGGGAGTTCCAGATCCGCATCGATGGGCAGAACGCCCGCAGTGCTGCACAGCTGGCCGAGATCCTGCCGTTGCAGCTGATCAATCCGGACAGCTTCCGCCTTTTGGAAGGCGCGCCGAAGATTCGCCGGCAATTTCTCGACTGGGGCGTGTTCCACGTGGAACCGCGCTTCATGACGACTTGGCAGCGCTTGCAGAAGGCGCTGCGCCAGCGAAACTCTTGGCTGCGACATGGTACACTTGACGCCGTTTCGCAAGCGGTTTGGGACAGGGAACTGTGCCAGGCCAGCGCTGAAATCGATGAATACCGCCGCGCTTACATCAAAGCCTTGAAACCGGTCTTCGAGCAGACCTTGAGCGAACTGGTTGAGCTTGAGGGCCTGACGCTCAGCTATTACCGAGGCTGGGACAAGGACCGGGAACTGAGCACCGTGCTGGCTGGCTCGCTGCAGCGGGACCAGCAGATGGGCCATACCCAGGCTGGACCACAACGCGCTGACTTGCGCCTCAGATTGGGCGCACATAACGCCGCGGACATCTTGTCCCGGGGGCAGCAGAAGCTAGTGGTGTGTGCCTTGCGTATCGCCCAGGGGCATCTGGTCAGCCAGGCCCGGCGCGGTCAGTGTATTTATCTGGTGGATGACTTGCCGTCCGAGTTGGACGAAGCCCACCGCCGCGCGTTGTGCCGCTTGCTGGAAGACTTACGCTGCCAGGTGTTCATCACCTGTGTAGACCACGAATTATTGAGGGAAGGCTGGCAGACGGAAACGCCAGTCGCCCTGTTCCACGTGGAACAGGGCCGTATCACCCAGACCCACGACCATCGGGAGTGAAGGCATTGAGCGAAGAAAATACGTACGACTCAACGAGCATTAAAGTGCTGAAAGGCCTGGATGCCGTACGCAAACGTCCCGGTATGTACATTGGTGACACCGACGATGGCAGCGGTCTGCACCACATGGTGTTCGAGGTGGTCGACAATTCCATCGACGAAGCCCTCGCCGGCCATTGCGACGACATCAGCATCATCATCCACCCGGATGAGTCCATCACCGTTCGCGACAACGGCCGTGGCATCCCGGTAGACGTGCACAAAGAGGAAGGCGTTTCCGCCGCCGAGGTCATCATGACCGTCCTCCACGCTGGCGGTAAGTTCGACGATAACTCCTACAAGGTCTCCGGCGGTCTGCACGGCGTAGGTGTATCGGTGGTGAACGCGCTGTCCGAACAGCTGGTGCTCACGGTACGCCGCAGTGGCAAGATCTGGGAACAGACCTACGTCCATGGCGTGCCTCAGGCACCGATGGCGATCGTTGGCGACAGCGAATCCACCGGCACCCAGATCCACTTCAAGGCGTCGAGCGAGACCTTCAAGAACATCCACTTCAGCTGGGACATCCTGGCCAAGCGGATTCGCGAACTGTCCTTCCTCAACTCCGGTGTCGGCATCGTCCTCAAGGACGAGCGCAGTGGCAAGGAAGAGCTGTTCAAGTACGAAGGTGGTCTGCGGGCGTTCGTTGAGTACCTGAACACCAACAAGACTGCGGTCAACCAGGTGTTCCATTTCAACATCCAGCGTGAAGACGGCATCGGCGTGGAAATCGCCCTGCAGTGGAACGACAGCTTCAACGAGAACCTGTTGTGCTTCACCAACAACATTCCACAGCGCGATGGCGGTACCCACTTGGTGGGCTTCCGTTCGGCGCTGACCCGTAACCTGAACAACTACATCGAACAGGAAGGCCTGGCGAAGAAGCATAAAGTCGCCACCACCGGTGACGATGCCCGCGAAGGCCTGACGGCGATCATTTCGGTGAAGGTACCGGATCCGAAGTTCAGCTCCCAGACTAAAGACAAGCTGGTGTCTTCCGAAGTGAAGACCGCGGTCGAACAGGAAATGGGCAAGTACTTCTCCGACTTCCTGTTGGAGAACCCGAACGAAGCCAAGCTGGTGGTCGGCAAGATGATCGACGCCGCCCGTGCCCGTGAAGCCGCGCGCAAGGCCCGTGAGATGACTCGCCGCAAAGGCGCGCTGGATATCGCTGGCCTGCCGGGCAAACTGGCCGACTGCCAGGAAAAGGACCCTGCCCTGTCCGAGCTGTACCTGGTGGAAGGTGACTCTGCTGGCGGTTCCGCCAAGCAGGGCCGCAACCGTCGCACCCAGGCCATCCTGCCGCTCAAGGGCAAGATCCTCAACGTCGAGAAGGCGCGCTTCGACAAGATGATTTCCTCCCAGGAAGTCGGCACCTTGATCACCGCGCTGGGCTGTGGCATTGGCCGCGAAGAGTACAACATCGACAAGTTGCGCTATCACAACATCATCATCATGACCGATGCTGACGTCGACGGTTCGCACATCCGCACCCTGCTGCTGACATTCTTCTTCCGTCAGTTGCCGGAGCTGATCGAGCGCGGCTACATCTACATCGCCCAGCCGCCGCTGTACAAGGTCAAGAAAGGCAAGCAAGAGCAATACATCAAAGACGACGACGCCATGGAAGAGTACATGACGCAGTCGGCTCTGGAAGATGCGAGCCTGCACCTGAACGAAGATGCCCCCGGTATTTCCGGTGAAGCCCTCGAGCGCCTGGTCAACGACTTCCGCCTGGTGATGAAGACCCTCAAACGCCTGTCGCGCCTGTATCCACAGGAACTGACCGAACACTTCATCTACCTGCCAGCCGTGAGCCTGGAGCAACTGTCCGATCACGCAGCGATGCAGGATTGGCTGGCCCAGTACGAAGTACGCCTGCGCACCGTCGAAAAATCCGGCCTGGTCTACAAAGCCAGCCTGCGCGAAGACCGTGAGCGTAACGTCTGGCTGCCGGAGGTCGAACTGATCTCCCACGGCCTGTCGAACTACGTCACCTTCAACCGCGACTTCTTCGGCAGCAACGACTACAAGACCGTCGTATCCCTTGGCGCGCAGCTGAGCACGCTGCTGGACGAAGGTGCGTACATCCAACGGGGTGAGCGCAAGAAAGCCGTGACCGAGTTCAAGGAAGCCCTTGAATGGCTGATGGCGGAAAGCACCAAGCGCCACACCATCCAGCGATACAAAGGTCTGGGTGAAATGAACCCGGATCAGCTGTGGGAAACCACCATGGACCCTAGCTCGCGCCGGATGCTGAAAGTCACCATCGAAGACGCCATTGGCGCGGACCAGATCTTCAACACCCTGATGGGTGATGCGGTCGAGCCTCGTCGTGACTTCATCGAGAGCAATGCGTTGGCAGTGTCCAATCTGGATTTCTGATCCTTCTGCAGCACCTGCTCCAGCAAAAAAGCCAACGCACATGCGTTGGCTTTTTTTTACGCTGGAAAATACCCACTCCTTCTAAGACCCATCGGTCAAAAACGGTGTAACTGGGTAACACCCTGGCATAAAGCCTTCATTGTCAATGGGTTAGGAATTGGATGAAGGCCCCGGATACCGGGGACTTTGGATTTCCTGGCGCAAAACTTGCGTGTTTAATAACTTACACATCGTTTTTTTAAATTTACAGAAAGCGATGGGTCGAGGTGGTACGAATAAATCCAAATGCCAAGGGTAGTCTCAATGAGCGGTACGCAAACTTCCGATAATCTGGCGCAAGGGCTCAAGCCCCGTCATGTGACGATGCTTTCCATAGCCGGTGTGATTGGCGCCGGTCTGTTCGTCGGCTCCGGCCATGCTATCGCAGCGGCCGGTCCGGCCGTGTTGTTGGCCTACGCTGCCGCGGGTGCCTTGGTGGTGCTGGTGATGCGGATGCTGGGCGAAATGGCGGTGGCGTCGCCGGACACGGGTTCCTTCTCGACGTATGCGGACCGGGCGATTGGTCATTGGGCGGGTTTCACCATCGGCTGGCTCTACTGGTGGTTCTGGGTCCTGGTGATTCCACTGGAGGCCAACGCTGCTGCAACGATCCTGCACGCCTGGTTCCCGAACGTGGCGATCTGGGTCTTCACGTTGGTCATCACCCTCCTGCTGACGGTCACCAACCTGTTCAGTGTGAAGAATTACGGAGAGTTCGAATTCTGGTTCGCCCTGGTCAAGGTGGTGGCGATCATCGGCTTCATCGGGCTGGGTCTGATGGCGATATTCGGTGTTCTGCCAACCAGCCAGGTCAGCGGTGTTTCGCACCTGTTCGACACCCAGGGCTTCCTGCCCAATGGCATGGGCGCGGTGCTGGGGGCGATCCTGACCACCATGTTTTCGTTCATGGGCACCGAGATCGTGACCATCGCGGCGGCCGAATCGAAGAACCCCGGCCAGCAGATTTCCAAGGCAACCAACTCGGTGATCTGGCGGATTGGTTTGTTCTACCTCGTCTCCATTTTCATCGTCGTCGCCCTGGTGCCATGGAACGACCCGCTCCTGGCCAGTGTTGGCTCCTACCAGACGGTGCTGGAGCGCATGGGCATCCCCAATGCCAAGCTGATCGTCGATATCGTGGTCCTGGTAGCGGTCACCAGTTGCCTGAACTCGGCGCTGTACACGGCTTCGCGCATGATGTTCTCGTTGGGCAAGCGCGGTGATGCGCCGGCCGTTTCCCAGCGCACCAACAAGAGCGGCACACCTCACTGGGCGGTGATGTTGTCGACCGGTGCGGCCTTTTTGGCGGTGTTCGCCAACTACGTGGCACCGGCGGCGGTCTTCGAATTCCTGCTGGCCAGCTCTGGCGCCATTGCGTTGCTGGTGTACCTGGTCATTGCGGTTTCGCAATTGCGTATGCGCAAACAACGCATGGCTCGCGGGGAAAAAATCGCTTTCAGCATGTGGCTGTTTCCCGGCCTGACCTACGCGGTGATTGTCTTCATCGTCGGGGCCTTGACCATCATGCTGTTCCAGGAAGCCCATCGCGTGGAGATCCTTGCGACCGGTCTGCTGAGTGTCTTGGTGGTGATATCCGGCGTGCTGATACAGCGTCGTCGGATCGCAAAAACAGGAAGCCTGGTACCGACGATCGGGTGATATCCATTGGGTGGCGAGGGAGCTTGTTCCCGCTTGGGTGCTAAGCGCTCACAAAAGGGGCTGCTGCGCAGCCCAGCGGGAGCAAGCTCCCTCGCCACAGATACCATTCAATATGAGCAGTCGGTTCCCTAACTGGCTACCGACGCCTCACTCCCCGCCACCACACTCTCCAACCGATACCCATACCCGTAGATCGTCAGCAACTGCCAACCCCGATCCGCCGTCAGCCCGAGCTTGTTGCGCAGGCGATAGATATGGGTGTCGAGTGGGCGGGACGAGGTCATTTCCTCGTGGGTCCAGAAGCGTTCGTAGAAGTATTCCCGGGACAGCGGCCGGCCCAGGTTGGCGAACAGGCACCGGGCCAGGCGGTATTCCCGTTCGGTCAGGCTGATGGGGATGCCGGCGCGGGTGATGGTCAGTTCGGCGTCGTCGAACGCCAGGTCGTTGAACACCAGCACGTCGCTGGCAGGCGCGCGTTGCAGGTTGTGACGGCGCAGCACGGCTGTGACCCGGGCCTTGAGCTCGTTGGGCCTGAAGGGTTTGCTCACATAGTCGTCGGCGCCGGCGTTGAGGGCCTGGACGATGTCGTGCTCGCCGTCGCGGCTGGTCAGCATGATGGCGGCCGGTGGCGAATCCATGTGCTCGCGGGTCCAGCGCAGCAATGAAAGCCCGCTGATGTCGGGCAGTTGCCAGTCGAGGATCAACAAGTCGAAGGTTTCCCGCCGCAGTTGCCGCAACAAGTCTTCCCCGCGTTCGAAACTGTGCAGGGTCCAGGCTTGCTCGCCTCTGCCGGGGATTTGTTGCAGCGTCTGTTCTACCCGGCGCAACTCGGCCGGTTCATCGTCCAGTATGGCGACACGCATGGAATGCGATTCCTTGATCTCGAGAGTAACGGACATCTTCAGGTGGCAATGAAAGGCAGCCAGTGGCTGATTCATTGACCTGTCGCTGGCTGCGACAATACCGGCTCGCGACACAGAGGGAAAGGCAGCAGCGCGCCACCCATCGAGTCCGTTATAGTCGTGGGCTTTCACGCCTGTCGACTTACGCAGGCCAGTGAAGATATCCACAGTCCTTGAGTTCGGCCAGGAGGCCTATGAGTAACCAGCGTCGCCGTGAAAGTCGTGAACCCACCCAGGTTCAGCGGTTGTTTCGACAGTTGGTGCGGGAGTGGTTGTGGATAAGTCTGCTGCTGTTGCCGCTGACGGCCTTGTTGTCATTGAGCAGTCAATCCACAGATAACCATTCAGGCGCCGCGTTGTTGTCGGTGTGCCTGGTGGGTTGTGTATTGGGCTTGCTGCTGTTGCGCCCGCGCCTGGCCCTGTGGACAACGGTGGGTGGTATGAGCCTGGCCCTGTTGATCAGCGCCATGCTGGGCGCGCGGGGGTGGTGGTGGTCGCCCGTGGCGAGCGTGCTGGGGATCATGTTCGGCTACCTGATCTGGAACTGGCGACGGCTGAGCGTGGTGTTGGCCTATTTCGGTTGGGAGCTGGCACGCCTGGACGCGGAGCCCAAGGTCTTCCCGGAGCGTCGTCGCGCCTCATACGCCGGCAGCGACCGTTTGCAGGGCCAGATCATGGCCCTGGAACAAGCCATGAGCCGAACCCGCGACACCCGGCGCTTCATTGCCGATGGCTTGGAATACTTGCCGGTGGCAACCATGATCAGCGATCCCCAAGGCAAGCTGCTGCTGGGTAACCGAAAGGCGCGCGAGCTGTTCGGCCATGGTCTGGCGGGCGGCGATGTGCTGGAGCACCTTGGGCAATTGGGTTATCCGGGGCTGGAGCACGGGGCGCATCACCGGTTATCCACATTGCCCCTGGTGGAGTTTCGCGACATTCGCGAGCGCAGCTTGCGCCTGGAACGGGCTGCGCTGTTGCCGGTGGATGGCGATGCGCCGATTGGCTGGTTGCTGAGCCTCACGGACCTGAGCGCCGAACGTGAGGCGGAAGAACAGCGCAGTGTCATGCTGCGGTTCCTCTCCCATGACTTGCGCGCCCCTCACTCGGCGATCCTTGCGCTGCTCGATGTGCAGCGGCATCAGGCGGGTGGCGATCATCCGCTGTTCGACCAGATCGAGCGCCAGGTACGGCGCGCCCTGGACCTGACCGAGGGCTTCGTACAACTGGCCAAGGCCGAATCCGAGGCCTATCAATTCCAGCCGACGCTGTTCGCCATGCTGGTGTTGGACGTGCTCGATCAGGCGCTGCCCATTGCACAGGCAAAGCGTATTCGGTTGGTTCACGAAATAGAGGATGAAGATGCGATGGTGCGGGCGGATCAATCGTTATTGACCCGTGCCCTGTTCAATCTGCTGGAAAATGCCATCAAGTACAGCCCGTCCGACGCCTGTATTTCCCTGCAGGTTCATTGCATCTCGGGTTGGTTGATCTGCAATGTCGCCGACCAAGGCAAGGGCATCAGCGCCGAAGAACTGCCGGACCTGTTCAGTCAGTACCGGCGGTTTTCCTCGGCTCAAGGGGTCGATGGAATTGGCCTGGGATTATCGATGGTCAAGGCCGTGGTCGACCATCACGAGGGGAAAATCGAGTGTCGTAGCGTGGTGGGTAAAGGCACGACCTTCAGCCTGCGCTTCCCGTTATTGGAAGATTGAAAAGATCGCAGCCTTTGGCAGCTCCTACAGGACGTTTCCAACCCCCGAAGGCTACGATATTTTGCTGCTATAAAAACTTATGCACCTGAACGTGGGTTTTATGTGTTTATGAAATATGTATGAAAAACATAGGCTTACGACATAAAAACAACGGATTTCGAAAAAACGGTACACAGGTTATCCACAGATCTCAAACAGCGGCTTGTTCCGTGGGGACTTCCGCGACAGGGCCTGGAGGAAGCGAGCCCATTTCCCGTTGTGCCTGTTCATTCCAGGCTTGTACGCGGTCATTGAGCTCGGCGATGGCGCGGGGCCCAGTGCCTTCGGCATACATCGGTGCGCCGATCACCACGGTGATGACGCCAGGTGTTCTGATCCAACCTGCCTTGGGCCAGAATTTGCCGGCATTGTGTGCAATCGGCAGCACCGGCAGGTTCGCGTTCACCGCCAATGCGGAACCGCTGCGGGAAAACTTGCCAATCGTCCCGTAAGGAACACGGGTGCCCTCGGGGAAGATCAGCACCCAGGTGTTGTCCTTGAGCAGTTCGTCGCCCTTTTTCGCCACTTGCTTGAGCGCCACTTTGGGATTGTCGCGATCGATGGCAATCGGGCGCAGCATGGCCATGGCCCAGCCAAAGAACGGTACGAACAGCAGCTCACGCTTGAGGACCTGGCTCAACGGCTCGAAATAGGCCGAGAGAAAGAACGTCTCCCAAGTGCTTTGATGGTTGGACTGGATCACGCAGGGCCGGTCCGGCACGTTCTCGGCGCCCTTCACTTCATAGCGGATGCCCAGGAACACCTTGCTCAGCCACAGTGCGCAGCGGCACCAGTACACGTTGATGAAACGGTAGCGCGCCCTGAACGGCAGGAAGGGCGCGATAAAAAAACTCAGGGTGCACCACAGCAAGGAGCTGGTGCCCAGCAGCAGGTAAAAGAGAAAGCTTCTGATGGCCTGCAATATCGACATAGCGGCGTTTACCGTTGCGGGCAATGCCCGCCTGTTCAAGCGCTTCCCGAACAGTCCTTGATCAGGATGTCTTGGGAGCTCTAATTGTGGATAAGTTCAGCGGCAATCGCCGCCAGGTCGTCAAAAATCAAGGTGCCCACCGGCAGGGTCTTGCCCAGAGTCTTCTCGCCTTTCCCGGTCTTTACCAAAACTGGCTGACAATCGACGGCCTTGGCCGCCTCCAGGTCACCGAGACTGTCACCGACGAACCACACACCTGCCAAGGCCACATCGTAATGCGCGGCAATGGTTTTCAACATGCCCGGCTTGGGCTTGCGGCAATCGCAGCCGTCGTCCGGCCCATGCGGGCAATAGACGATCAAGCCGACTTCCCCGCCCTGCTCCGCCACCAGGGCGCGCAGGCGCTCATGCATGGCGTCCAGAACGGTGAGGTCGTAATAACCGCGGGCAATGCCCGACTGGTTGGTGGCGACCGCCACCGTCCAGCCGGCCTTGCTCAACTGCGCGATGGCTTCGATCGAACCGGGCAGTGGCAACCATTCCTCCACCGATTTGATGTAAGCGTCGGAGTCGTGATTGATCACCCCGTCCCGATCGAGAATCAGCAGTTTCAAGCGTTACCCCAGCAACGAAATATCGGCGACGCCGAGGAACAGCCCACGCAGACGCGCCAGCAGCGCGTAACGGTTGGCCCGTACTTTGGCATCTTCGGCGTTGACCATCACCGCCTCGAAAAACGCATCCACCGGCTCGCGCAGTGCCGCCAGGCGCGCCAGGGTTTCGCTGTACTGACGCGCCGCCGCCATTGGCTGGACCGCCTGGTCCGCCTGCTGGATCGCTGAGTACAGGGAAAACTCGTTGGCGTTGTCGAAGTACTTGGCTTCGACGGTGGCCGCGATGTTGCCTTCGGCCTTGCCCAGCAGGTTCGATACCCGCTTGTTCACCGCTGCCAGTGCGGCGGCTTCCGGTAATTTGCGGAAGGCTTGCACCGCTTGTACGCGCTGGTCGAAGTCCAGGGCCGAACCCGGTTTCAGGGCTCGCACCGACAGGTAGGTGGCGACGTCGACGCCTTCATCTTCATAACGCGCACGCAGGCGGTCGAAGATGAATTCCAGCACCGCATCGGCCAGGCCGGCAGCCTTGACCTTGCTGCCGAACGCGTTGACGGCGAATGCCACGGCGTCGTTCAGGTCCAGGTCCAGTTGCTTGTCGATCAGGATCCGCAACACGCCCAGGGCCGCACGCCGCAAGGCATACGGGTCTTTGCTGCCGGTGGGCAGCATGCCGATGCCGAAGATGCCGACCAGGGTGTCGAGCTTGTCGGCGATCGCCACGGCCGCACCGGTCAGGGTGGTTGGCAGTTCAGCGCCGGCACCGCGGGGCATGTACTGCTCGTTCAGCGCCAGGGCCACGTCCTGCGGCTCGCCATCGTTGAGGGCGTAGTAGTAACCGGCGACGCCTTGCATCTCCGGGAACTCACCGACCATTTCGGTGGACAGGTCGCACTTGGACAGGATGCCGGCACGGGCCGCGCGCTGGGCGTCGCCGCCGATGCGTGGGGCGATGAATGCCGCCAGTTTCGAAACGCGCTCGGCCTTGTCGTAGACGCTGCCGAGTTTTTCCTGGAACACCACGTTGCGCAGGCGCTCGTTGAAGCTTTCCAGGGGCTGTTTCTTGTCTTGCTTGAAGAAGAACTCGGCATCGGTCAGGCGCGGGCGAACGACTTTTTCGTTACCGGCGATGATCTGCTGCGGGTCCGTGCTTTCGATGTTGGCAACCGTGATGAAGCGCGGCAGCAACTTGCCTTCGGCGTCCAGCAGGCAGAAGTACTTCTGGTTGTCCTGCATGGTGGTGATCAGCGCTTCCTGCGGCACTTCAAGGAAACGTTCCTCGAACGAGCACACCAGCGGCACTGGCCATTCCACCAGCGCGGTCACTTCGTCCAGCAGGTTGGCCGGCACGATGGCGGTGCCTTCCTGCAGGGTGGCCAGCTCTTCGGTGCGCTTGCTGATCAGCTCGCGCCGCTCGTTGGCGTCGGCCAGTACGTAGGCCGCACGCAGGTCGGCCAGGTAGTTGGCCGGCGAGGTGATGCGCACGCTCTGTGGATGATGGAAGCGGTGACCGCGGGAGTCGCGACCGGCCTTCTGGGCCAGGATCGTGCAATCGATGACCTGGTCACCGAGCAACATCACCAGCCACTGGGTTGGACGTACGAACTCTTCCTTGCGCGCGGCCCAGCGCATGCGCTTGGGGATCGGCAAGTCATTGAGGGAGTCTTCGACGATGGTCGGCAACAGGCTGGCGGTCGGCTTGCCCTTGATGCTCTGGCTGTAGCGCAGCTTCGGGCCGCTCTGGTCGATTTCGCTCAGGTCCACGCCGCACTTCTTGGCGAAGCCCAGGGCGGCCTGGGTCGGGTTGCCGTCGGCATCGAACGCGGCCTGGCGTGGCGGGCCGTCGAGGTTGATGCTGCGGTCCGGCTGCTGGGTCGCCAGGGCGGTGATCAGCACGGCCAGGCGGCGCGGCGCGGCGTACACCTGTTTGGCTTCGTAGCTCAGGCCAGCGGCTTGCAGGCCTTTGTCGATACCGGCCAGGAACGCATCGGCCAGGGTGTTCAGGGCTTTGGGTGGCAGTTCTTCGGTGCCCAGTTCAACCAGAAAATCTTGAGCACTCATTGTGCAGCCTCCAGCTTAGCCAACACTTCATCACGCAGGTCCGGGGTCGCCATCGGGAAGCCCAGCTTGGCACGGGCCAGCAGGTAGGCTTGCGCAACGGAACGCGCCAGGGTGCGTACACGCAGGATGTATTGCTGGCGCGCGGTCACGGAAATCGCCCGGCGTGCATCCAGCAGGTTGAAGGTATGGGACGCCTTCAACACCATTTCATAGCTCGGCAACGGCAGCGGCTGATCCAGCTCGATCAGGCGCTTGGCTTCGCTCTCGTAGAAATCGAACAGCTCGAACAGCTTCTCGACGTTGGCGTGTTCGAAGTTGTAGGTCGACTGCTCCACTTCGTTCTGGTGGAACACGTCGCCATAGGTCACTTTGCCGAACGGGCCGTCGGCCCATACCAGGTCGTAGACCGAATCCACGCCCTGCAGGTACATGGCCAGGCGTTCCAGACCGTAGGTGATCTCGCCGGTGACCGGGTAGCACTCGATGCCGCCCGCTTGCTGGAAGTAGGTGAACTGGGTCACTTCCATGCCATTGAGCCAGACTTCCCAGCCCAGGCCCCAGGCGCCCAGGGTTGGCGACTCCCAGTTGTCTTCGACGAAACGAATGTCGTGCACCAGTGGGTCGAGGCCGACGTGCTTGAGGGAGCCCAGGTACAGTTCCTGGAAGTTTTCCGGGTTCGGCTTCAGGACCACCTGGAACTGGTAGTAGTGCTGCAGGCGGTTCGGGTTTTCGCCGTAGCGGCCGTCAGTCGGGCGGCGGCTGGGCTGCACATAAGCGGCGTTCCAGGTTTCCGGGCCGATGGCACGCAGAAACGTGGCAGTGTGGAAAGTGCCGGCGCCTACTTCCATATCGTAGGGCTGAAGTACCACGCAACCTTGCTCGGCCCAGTATTGCTGGAGGGCGAGGATCAAGTCTTGGAAGGTACGCACGGCTGGCGTAGGCTGGCTCACGAAATTCACCTGTTTCTTGGGCTGCGATTTAAAGAGCGGGAGTATACCCGATTCGTTCGTGCGCACGCCCCCTGGAGCCTTATGCCACGCTGCTTTTGGTGTTCTGACGATCCGTTGTACATGGCTTATCACGATCAGGAGTGGGGCACGCCGCTGCGCGATGCGCAGGGTTTGTTCGAGTTGCTTTTGCTCGAAGGGTTCCAGGCCGGGTTGTCCTGGATCACCGTTTTGCGCAAACGCGAGCGCTACCGGGAAGTGTTGTACGGCTTCGATGTGCAGCGCGTGGCGCAGATGAGCGACGCGGAAATCGACGAGCTGATGCTCGACCCGGGCATCATCCGCAACCGCCTCAAGCTCAAGGCCGCCCGTCGCAATGCCCAGGCCTGGCTGGCGCTGGAAGACCCGGTGGCGTTCCTCTGGTCGTTCGTGGGCGGCAAACCCATCATCAACCATTTCAAGGACCGCAGCGAAGTGCCGGCTATCACGCCCGAGGCACTGGCGATGAGCAAAGGCCTGAAAAAAGCCGGGTTCACTTTCGTCGGGCCGACCATTTGCTACGCCTTGATGCAGGCCTCGGGCATGGTCATGGACCACACCCAGGACTGCGACCGCTACGCCGAGTTGGTAAACGGCGGTTAGAATAGCCGGCTCGCAATACGGCCCATACATTCAGGAGTGACCTGTGGATAAGTTGAAAGGCGCCTTGCTGGTCGGCGCTCTGCGGTTGTTTGCGCTGCTGCCCTGGCGAGCGGTGCAGGCAGTGGGCTCGGCGATTGGCTGGCTCATGTGGAAATTTCCCAACCGTTCCCGCGACGTGGTGCGGATCAACCTCGCCAAGTGCTTTCCCGAGATGGACCCGGCCGAGCGCGAACGCCTGGTGGGCCAGAGCCTCAAGGACATCGGCAAATCCCTGACCGAAAGCGCCTGCGCCTGGATCTGGCCGGCCCAGCGCTCCATCGACCTGGTGCGCGAAGTCGAAGGCCTGGAGGTGCTGAAAGAAGCCCTGGCCTCCGGCAAAGGCGTGGTGGGTATCACCAGCCACCTGGGCAATTGGGAAGTGCTCAACCACTTCTATTGCAGCCAGTGCAAACCGATCATTTTCTACCGCCCGCCCAAGCTCAAGGCGGTGGATGAATTGCTGCAGAAGCAACGCGTCCAGTTGGGCAACAAGGTCGCGGCGTCGACCAAGGAAGGCATCCTCAGCGTCATCAAGGAAGTGCGCAAGGGCGGCCAGGTGGGCATCCCCGCCGACCCGGAACCGGCCGAATCCGCCGGCATCTTCGTACCCTTCTTCGCTACCCAGGCCCTGACCAGCAAGTTCGTGCCGAACATGCTCGCTGGCGGCAAAGCGGTCGGCGTCTTCCTCCACGCCCTGCGCCTGCCCGACGGCTCCGGCTACAAAGTCATCCTCGAAGCTGCCCCTGACGCGATGTACAGCACCGACACTGAAACCTCCTGCGCGGCCATGAGCCAAGTGGTGGAGCGCTACGTGCGGGCCTACCCGAGCCAGTACATGTGGAGCATGAAACGTTTCAAGAAGCGCCCGCCGGGTGAGGCGCGGTGGTACTGAAGATCTGTTGCTTCATATGCGCCGGGGATTTGTGGTGAATGCAGGATCTGTGAACACCCAAGTCCCTATGTGGGAGTACCTATGTGGGAGCCGAGCTTGCTCGCGATGACGGCGGCACACTCAACATCGATGCAAGCAGACCCACCGCTATCGCGAGCAAGCTCGCTCCCACAGTTTTTCCGGGCTGTTTACAGGCATTGCGTCCATCATAAATCCCTGGTGGGAGCGAGCTTGCTCGCGATAGCGCCCTAACAGCCGCCACATAACTAACTGACTTCACCCCACGCGATCTCGTCTCCTAAAGCTCGGTCCCCGGCTGTCGATAACCCGATGTATCCGCCAATCATGGACCGATGAAATGGAACTCTCCCTTAGCGCTGCCTCTATTGCACCCGCCAACACCCACCTCACCCGCTCCGACCAGAAGTTGGTCACTCATCCTCCAACAGGCTCTGTAAAGGAACTGGCAAGCGCTGGCCCAGCAGCCATCTACCACCCCAGTGAAGAAACCCAGACCGTGGAGCAACCACTGGTGGCCATTACCACCTGGGTCGGTCGATCCCAATCGCCAGATTTTCCTCGCTATGCCGCGATCACCGAGAGCGCGAAAAACACATTGAAAACCTCCTTCGAGGCATTCCAGTCAACGCTGTCGGCAACCCACCCGGATTTGGCCAGCAAGAAATACGGCTTCACCGTCGAGGCCGATGGCAAGCTGAAAGTGCTCAACACCGCCGGGCAGCTAAGCACCTCGGAAACCCAGCGCCTCACCGATCTGCTCAATGAATCCACTGATTTGAAAGCCGCAGCCAGCGCCTTCCGCGACGCCTCCATCGACATGGTGGATGCCGACTCGCCTTGGTCTGGCAGCTACCTGGGCCGCTACAGTCTGACCAAGGAAAACTTCGCCAGCACCATCGATCTGGCGCCGATGCTCAAGCGCGCCGGCTCGGTGCCGCCCCAGGAATTTTCGGACGGGCTGTTTTTCAACCAACTGGCGCACAAAGGCGAACTGGCGACCCAAGAGACGGAAGCCGCGATGCTTGAACGGCGTGCCGCGCAGCGATTCAGCGCGCAGGCCTGAAAGCCGGCTCTACCGAACCGTGTGGCGAGGGAGCTTGCTCCCGCCGGGCTGCGCAGCGGCCCTTCCCCATGACCGGCTATGAGCTGGCGGTACGGTCGGCTTCCTGATGGTTGTTTGAGCACGAGGAGGCGCAAAGCCTCAATCGTGTCCATGATTAAGGGCCTGCGATATCGGCGACGTTGGGATGGAAAAGCCATCTCTAAATCCTTCGGACTACCGTCCAGTCAGAAATATCGCACTTCCTCTGGTTCATTAATCAAGGAGTCCCCCTCATGAACATCGATTTCACCGGACGTCAGGTCCTGGTCACTGGGTCTACCAGCGGTATCGGTTTCGCGACCGCCAAAGGCTTTCTCGAAGCCGGCGCTCATGTAGTCATCAACGGTCGCAGCCAGAGCAGCGTGGACGACGCATTGCAGCGCCTGGGCACCCTTGCTTCAAATGCCGTCGGTTTTGTTGGCGACCTGAGCAATGAATCAGGCTGCCAGGCACTGATCGCCAAGCACCCCAGCTTCGATATCGTCATCAACAACCTGGGCATTTTCAAACAGGAGGATTTCTTCGAAACACCGGACAGCGAATGGCAACGCTTCTTCGAAACCAACGTGATGTCGGGCGTGCGTGTTTCCAGGGCCTACGCGCAAGGCATGGTCGAGCGCGGTTGGGGGCGGATTGTGTTTATCTCGTCGGAATCGGGCGTGAACATTCCCGCCGACATGATCCACTACGGCTTCACCAAGACCGCCCAACTGTCCATCGCTCGCGGCTTGGCCAAGCGCCTTGCCGGCACGGGCGTGACGGTGAACTCGGTGCTGCCTGGGCCGACGCTTTCCGAAGGCGTTGCCCAGATGCTCCAGGCAGACGTCGAGCGCAGTGGGGAAAGCCTGGAAAAGGTCGCGGCGGATTTCGTCAACGAGCACCGCAGCACCTCGATCATCCAGCGTGCGGCACGCGTCGAGGAAGTTGCCAACATGATCATCTACGCCAGCTCGGAGCAGGCCTCGGCCACCACGGGGGCGGCGCTGCGTGTCGATGGTGGTGTGGTGGATAGCATCGTTTAGAGGCCTACGACACGTTGAAAAAAAACGCCGCTTCCTCATGAGAGATAAGCGGCGTTTTTTGTTTTGGAAGCAACATGGGTTGATTCGACCGGCGTTGGAGTGGTGAGGGGATGGTTCAGCCCACTCTGTTTTCCATCAGTCGATCCGAACCGCCTTCAGCGACGCGTTTTTCGATCAGGCGATCCGAGCCGCCTTCAGCGACGCGTTTTTCGATCAAGCGATCCGAACCGCCTTCAGCGACGCGTTTTTCGATCAGGCGATCCGAGCCGCCTTCAGCCATGCGTTTTTCGATCAAGCGATCGGAGCCGCCTTCAGCGACGCGGTTTTCGATGAGCCGATCGGAACCGCCTTCAGCGACACGTTTTTCGATCAGTCGATCCGAACCACCTTCAGCAAACGAGGGTTGATCAAAAGAAGTCGCGAACGCATTGCCAAGGGACAGTGCCAGAAGCGAGCCAACGAGAGTCTTGTGGAAAGTGTTCATGTCCTGATCCTTTTATTCGTATGTGAGTGAGTTAGACGGTGACGTGCAAACGGACGTCGACGTTGCCGCGTGTCGCGTTGGAGTACGGGCAAACCTGGTGAGCCGCGTCGACCAGCGCTTGGGCATCGGCTTGATCCAGACCTGGCAGGTTGATGTGCAGGTCGATGTCCAGACCGAAACCGCCAGGGATCTGGCCGATGCCAACGTGTGCCGTGATCGAGGCGTCGGCAGGAATGCTGCGTTTGCTCTGGCTGGCGACAAACTTCAGTGCGCCGATGAAGCAGGCCGAGTAGCCGGCTGCGAACAGTTGCTCAGGGTTGGTGGCTTCACCACCGGCACCACCCAAGGCTTTTGGCGTGGCCAGTTTCACGTCGAGAATCTTGTCGCTGGAAACCGCACGGCCATCACGGCCACCGGTGGAGGTTGCGACTGCGGTATAGAGAACGTTCATGGTGTTTCCTCTTGCTGAATGGGCTAATCGAGTTCGGGTTTGGTCTGCGCTAAATGTTTGTGCGCTAACCAGTTGAGATAAAGTTAACGTTCAAATACTTTGCGCGCAAGATAAATTTTCAAAAAATTATCACTTTTGAATTAACCAGTTGATCTAAAAAGGAATTTATTTTCGGGGCCGCGCAGTATCACCCGCCGCGAGGTGAGCCAAGGAGAAGGAGGTGCCAGGGGTCAGTGCCTGCGTAATTGCAGGCCTTTGAAGAGAGGGCGTTCAGGGTTTCTCGATCGTTCCCACGCTCCCGCGTGGGAACGCTGCCGGGGACACTCAGCGTTCCGCTTCTGGAATGTGATGTAGCGTGGGGGGATCTAATGATGCAAAGCCAACCCGACTAAGCAACAGCGACCCGATTACGCCCCAACGCTTTCGCCCGATACAGGGCCTTATCCGCATCGTTCATCAAGCTGTGAAGATCCTTATTACAGGCCTCCGTAGACGCGACGCCAAGGCTGGCGGTTATGCAGTGAACAGGCTCGATCATCAAACCCGCAATCGTATCGATGAGCTGTTCCGCAATCTGGGTAGCAACCTCGATGGACGTGTCCGGAAGCAGAATGGCGAACTCTTCCCCACCCAGCCGGCCATGAATGTCCGTCGCCCGAAACGACGAACTGATGACCAGCCCCATCTCGCGCAAAACCTGATCCCCGACCTGATGGCCATAGGTGTCGTTGATGTGCTTGAAGTGATCCATGTCCAACATGACGGCGCACAACCCTAACCGGTTGGTCTTGCATTCGTCATAGAGCTGCTGGGCATGCTCGAAAAAAGCCCGCCGACTCTTCAGGCCGGTCAGTTCATCGGTTTGTGCGGCGCGGGTTGAAATGCTGTTCGCCTGTTCCATTTCACGGGTAAGACGAAAGGCGATTTCCAGTGCCTGGGACATTTTGTGCGTGGCGCGGGCCGCAAATGCCGCGAACACCAGGATCGAAAGGGCCATGCCGACTTGGATCGGGGACGGTTGAAACAGCAGCCAGACGGTGCATGGAAACAGCACCAGGCCAATGGAGACCAGCGTCATATCGCGGTAGGCCGAATAGCAGGACACCGCGCTGACGGTCATCCCGACGGTAAAGAGCATGACCAACGCCTGGGACAACAGATCGTCCGCCGGCATGACCACAAACGCACCACCGCCCCAGATGCTGGCGGATAACACCAGCGTGATCCAGTATCGGCGCTCCCAGCGTTGAGGCGTACGCTCACTTTCGGGGCTGCGAAAATAGGCGACGAACATCGCGATACGCAACAGCGTCGATGCGGTCAGGATGCCCAGCCACCAAAGAATAGCGCTGTGCTCAAACCGATCCCAACACAGCCAACTCAACATGATGGCAGCCAGGTAACTGCCGAAAACCGCAGAAACGGATTGGCGAAACAGTTGCTGCAATCGGTCAGTTCGCACCTGCTCGGCTATGAAAAAAGCTTGGCCGTTCCGAGATCTTGGGCCATCCATTTGATCCACCTGATCGTGATGCAACTAAAATGGCGATTGTGGCACCCGGCCACCAATGCAAACAACTGAATTACACCCACGGCCCCAATTGAACAAAACCCCGTGGCGAGGGAGCTTGCTCCCGCTGGGCTGCGAAGTAGCCCCAACCATTCCTACAGCCAAACGGCATCATCTGGCTTTACAGGATCAGGCTGGAATCAACCCTGCTTCCCGGTAGCTCAAAATCAGATCATCGAACAGGCCGACATCCGCCCGCGTTCGCGCGATTAACTGGGCACCCGCAACAGCGGTGTAAATGGCGCGGGCTCGGCGTTCACATTCTTCTGCGCTACCTGTTCCAGCATCTGCCAGTACCTGGGCGAGCCACGCCACGTTGACGTCCGCAAAAGCCCTGATCTCTCGCGACACTTCATCGGGAAGGTCTTCGTATTCGGCTGCCATGAAGCTGGACAGACAAAGCCTGTTGCCGTCCTCAAGCGACTTTCGAAAAATGGAGGGGTACAGCCGTACACACGCCTTCGGATCGGTATGGGCGGCGCGTATCGCTTCAAGCATGCGCAGCGCGTCCTGCCAGTAGCGTTCAGCAACTGCCGCAGCCAGGCCCGCCTTGCTCGGAAAGTGGTAGTAAATGCTGGCGTTCTTGATGCCCACCTGGTCGGCAATGCTACGGAAATTGATACCGCTGTAACCGTGCAATTGGGCAGCGGCTTTCGCTGCCGCCAAGATGGCTTCTCGAGCATTTTCGTTCACGTTGCAGCCTCGTTTCGAGATTCGACTCACTCAGGTAACGGCGATTCTACGCGCAGATCCGTTTACCTGCCAATTGTCAGGTAGGGGATTGACAGCACTAAATCGGCGGCTCAGTCTTTACCTACCAATTGACAGGCAGGTGCTTGAATCATGACTTCCCCACAACAGCGCGTTGATGTTTCCACTGTTCCTACGATGAAAATCTACGATTGGTTCAACGGCCCCTACCCCGCCCGCGTCCGCATTGCGCTGGCGGAAAAAGGATTGCTGCCGAACATCGAATTCGTAGCGGTGAATCTCTGGGCCGGCGAGCACAAGAAACCCGAGTTCCTGGCCATCAATTACTCCGGGACACTGCCCGTGCTGGAGCTGAACGATGGGACGCGGATCGCCGAGTGCACGGCGATCACCCTGTACCTGGATAGCCTGGACGGTCATCCGACGTTGACGGGCGAAACGCCTGTTGAAAAAGGCATCATCCATATGATGACCAAACGTGCCGAGATCGAGTTTCTCGACGCCGTCAGCGCGTACTTCCACCATGCCACGCCGGGCCTCGGCCCCGATGTCGAGCTGTACCAGAATGCCGAGTGGGGCGCCCGGATGGGCGATAAGGCGATCAGGGGCATGCGCTATTTCGACAACCTTCTCAAAGACCGGCCCTTTGTGGCGGGCGACAAGTTTTCGATGGCCGACATTGCGGTACTGGGCGGCATGATCTTCGCCTCGCTGGTGCAACTCCCCGTGCCTGAAGAGTGCGTGGCGCTTCGAACATGGCACGCCAGGATGCAGGAGCGCTCCAGCGTCCAGGCATGGCGTGCCATGGTCGAGCGTGGCGCTGCGTAGCACTGAGAGTGACTAGCCAGCGCCAGGCATGAAAAAGGGGGAAGGGCTAATGCCAGTCAGTTAAGGATCAAAACGACACAAACCAGTGGGAGCAAAGCTTGCTCGCGATGGCGGCAGACCAGTCAAAAGCGTTGTCGACTGGCTCACCCCAATTGCGAGCAAGCTTTGCTCCCACGGGGCTTAACTGACTGGCGTTAGGGCAAGCCCGACGTGCTCAATGTTTACGGGTTACTCGACTTGCGACAGCTTGGCGTCGTCACAACCGGCAGCACGGCACTCGCGCTCGACAGCTTTGAGTATGACGATACGCGCCTCGGTCTTCTCATTGGCACAGTCCAAGTAGAGCAGGCCATCGTTGGAGCAGGCGCTGTCACGATTTTTGATCCACTGGATCTGAGCGGCTTTCACTTTTTTCTTTTGATCCGGGTTCAGGGCACTCATCGTCTTCTTGTACTGCTCGTTGATTTCCTGATCCGACTGAACCATTTTCAGCGACGCGCAATAGGTTCTGTCATAGGCGTTTCTAGGGTTATCGCAACTCATCGCAGATGCCGATGCTGATGCCATTGCCAGAAATGCCCCAACCAACAAAGACTTGATCACTTACTTCTCTCCCTGAATGCCCTCTATTGATTAGAGGTCGCGGCGGGGAATTTATCATGAGGGTTGTTGAACAATGAAGCAGATCCTAAGGTTCATTCGGCCCGAACAATGGGCAAATGCTGATAGGGGGGTGGGAGCAAGTGATTGCTGAAAAAGGCTGCATCGCTCCCGCCGAGCGACTGCCCCCACTTCCTCTACCCCCCAAACCAGCCAA
>NZ_JACNDD010000051.1:0-42382 GCF_017351395.1 Pseudomonas sp. FW305-28 | reverse complement strand
TGTCGGCCTGCTGCCCACCCGGGAGCAACTGGTGCGCGCCGAGCGCATCACCAATGAATACCGCGCCAAGCTGGAAGCCGAAGGCAATCCGTGCAAGCTGATCTTCGTCACGCCGGACTACTATGAAGAGCGCCCCAAGGGCTGCATGAACGGCTGGGGCAGCATTTTCCTCACCGTCACGCCGGACGGCACGGCATTGCCCTGTCACGGTGCCCGACAGCTGCCGGTGCAGTTTCCCAATGTGCGCGACCACAGCATGCAGCACATCTGGTACGACTCGTTCGGCTTCAACCGTTTCCGCGGTTATGACTGGATGCCCGAACCGTGCCGCTCCTGCGATGAAAAAGAGAAGGACTTCGGCGGTTGCCGCTGCCAGGCGTTCATGCTCACGGGGGACGCCAGTAACGCCGACCCGGTGTGCAGCAAGTCCGAACACCACGGGGTGATTCTCCAGGCCCGTGAAGACGCCGAGCACGCCACGCAAACCATTGAACAGTTGGCCTTTCGCAATGAACGAAACTCGCGCCTCATCGCCAAAGGCTGAGCCTTTCAGCGCCGCCCAGGCCGTTGCCGCCGGCACTGACTTCGCCGAACTGCAGGTCGGGCCCTTGGGCTTGTTCTGGAATGAATACCGCCCCGCGGACGGCGCCTGCCGGATCTGGCATTGGCAAGATGCCCAGGCCCGCTGTTTGACGCCGGACGGGTTCAGCGCGCGCAGCCGGGTCTATGAATACGGCGGCGGGTCGTTCTGCCTGAGCCGTGACGGCGTGCTGTTCGTCAATGAGACCGACCAGCAGTTGTACCACCAATCGCTGAGCGACGGGCAGCCCGTGGCGCTGACCTCCGGTGAGTGCCGCTACGGGGACCTCGGCTTTGCCGGTGGCCAGGTGTTGGCGGTGGAAGAACAAGCCAACCAGCATCGCCTGGTGTCGATCGGGTTGGCGGATCATCAACGGCATCTACTGGTTGAAGGCGCCGATTTCTACGCTTCGCCGACCCTGAGCCCGGACGGCCAGCGGCTCGCCTGGGTTGAGTGGAGCCGCCCGCATCAACCCTGGACAGCCACGCGGTTGATGTTGGCCGAACGCAATGCTTCGGGTTGGGGCGAGCCACGCTGTGTGGCCGGCGAGGGTGAGCAAGAGTCCATTCAGCAACCGCGCTTCGACGCGGCCGGTCGCCTTTATTGCCTGAGTGATCGCGGTGGTTATTGGCAGCCCTGGAAGGAGTCGGCCCAAGGCCTGGAACCACTGCCCGCCGCCGAAGCCGATCACGCCCCGGCGCCATGGCAACTGGGTGGCTGTACCTGGCTGCCGCAGGATGAACACACGTACCTGGCGAGTTGGACCGAAGCGGGTTTCGGGCGCCTGGGCCTGTGTCGCGAAGACCACGCCAGCGATGACTTTACCGGCACCTATACCCGCTTTCGCAGCCTGGCGCTGGATGAGCGGTTCATCTACGCCATTGCCGCCTCGCCGACCGGCCCGTCGGCGGTCATTGCCATCGAGCGGCATAGTCATGACGTGGCGGTGCTGGCCGGCGGCGTCGCGCCATTGCCCGTCGAACAGATCAGCCGTCCTCGCACCCTGCGTTATCCATCCGGGTCAGGTGAGGCCCACGGGTTCTTTTACCCGGCCATGAATGTACAGGCGAAGCCGCCCCTGGTGGTGTTCATTCACGGCGGCCCCACCTCGGCCTGTTATCCCCTGTTCGATCCGCGTATCCAGTATTGGACCCAGCGTGGCTTTGCCGTTGCCGATCTCAATTACCGCGGCAGCAGCGGCTATGGCCGGGCCTATCGGCAGGCATTGCATTTGAACTGGGGCGTGGTGGATGTCGAGGATGCCTGCGCGGTGGTCGCCTACCTGGATGAACAAGGCCTGATCGACGGCCGTCATGCGTTCATTCGGGGTGGCAGTGCCGGCGGCTATACGTCCCTCTGCGCCTTGGCGTTCCATGAGGTCTTCCGTGCCGGCGCCAGCCTCTATGGCGTGAGCGACCCTGTCGCCCTCGGCCGGGCCACGCACAAGTTCGAAGGTGATTACCTGGACTGGCTGATCGGCGATCCGCAACAGGACGTCGAACGCTACCGCGCCCGTACGCCGCTGCTGCACGCCGGGAACATCCGTGTGCCGGTGATCTTTTTCCAGGGTGAACTGGACGCCGTGGTGGTGCCGCAGCAAACCCGCGACATGGTCAGTGCCTTACAGGCCAACGGCGTGGCCGTCGAGGCGCACTACTATCCGGATGAGCGCCACGGTTTTCGCAAAGCCGCGAACCAGGCGCATGCGCTGGAACATGAGTGGTTGTTCTATCGCAAGGTGATGGATGGCGATCTGTAGGACGCCAGACAAACTGTGGGAGCGAGCTTGCTCGCGATAGCAGTAGTCCAGTCGATATTTCCGTGGACTGACACACCGCTATCGCGAGCAAGCTCGCTCCCACAGGGGGATTTTATGACCGATGAATTCAGCGCTTGGCGATGATGTACACCGCATGCACGATGCCAGGGATGTAACCCAACAGCGTCAGCAGGATATTCAGCCAGAACGCCCCGCCGAAACCGACTTGCAGGAACACCCCCAGTGGCGGCAGCAGGATGGCGATAATAATGCGAATGAAATCCATGGATGACTCCCTGATCGACGATGGCCAAATTGCCACATAGCTCATTGACCTCAAGCCGCTCGTCAGGGTTCAGTGAAACGCAAGCAGAAGCAGCCCGGAGTAGGGCGCGCTGCCAAGGAACAAAAAATCCAGGCAAAAGAAAACCCCGCCGAAGCGGGGCTTTGCAGACTGTTTCCCTGACATCCATTTCACTCCGCCGTCCTGGCAGAATCCTACGTGTCCATGTTGTTACTTTTGCGCGTCCTGCGCGGCGTCCATGTGAAGTAGATTAGCCCTGGATCCAATCTGCCGATAGAGGGAAAACGCCAGCACATTGTGTAAGCTTTTGCTTACACAATGTCAGTTTTTAGAACTGCCCGGGCTCCAGCAGAAACAGCGACTCGCTGCCAGCTTTCACCGAAGCACTCAGGGAGTGAATGCGCGGCAGCAGGCGAGCGAAATAGAACCGCGCCGTGCCCAGTTTGCTCGCGTAGAAATCATCCTGGTTTTCTTTGCCAAAAGCCGCCTTGGCCATCAACGCCCACATGTAAGCGTAAGCGGTGTAGCCGAACGCCTGGAGGTACTCCACCGAAGCGGCGCCGATTTCGTTCGGGTTGTTCTTCGCCCGGTCCAGCAACCAATCGGTCAACTCATCCAGCGTACCGACCGCATCGTTCAGTGGCTTGGTGAACTCCGCCAGGTCGCTGCTCGCGGTGGCGGTGAAATGGCGGATTTCATCGGCGAACAACCGGTAGAACGCTCCGCCACTGCCGACGATCTTGCGCCCTACCAGGTCCAGCGCCTGGATACCGTTGGTACCTTCGTAGATCTGGGTGATGCGCACGTCACGCACCAGTTGCTCCTGGCCCCATTCACGAATGTAACCATGGCCGCCGAACACCTGCTGGCCATGGACCGTGGTTTCCAGGCCCAGGTCGGTCAGGAATGCCTTGGCCACTGGGGTCAGCAACGCCACCAGGTCTTCGGCGCGCTTGCGGGTGACCGGGTCTTCGCTGAACTTGGCGGTGTCCAGTTGCATCGCCACGTAGGTGGAAAATGCCCGGCCACCCTCGTTCGAGGCCTTCATGGTCAGCAGCATCCGACGCACGTCGGGGTGGACGATGATCGGGTCAGCGACCTTGTCCTTGTTCTGCGCACCAGTGGGCGAACGGCTTTGCAGGCGGTCACGGGCATATTCGACGGCGTTCTGGTAGGAACGCTCGCCGGAGGCCAGGCCTTGGATGCCAACCCCCAGACGCTCGTAGTTCATCATGGTGAACATCGCCGCCAGGCCTTTGTTCGGCTCACCCACCAGGTAGCCCACGGCTTCGTCGAAGTTCATCACGCAGGTGGCGGACGCCTGGATGCCCATCTTGTGTTCGATCGACCCGCAGTTGGCCGCGTTGCGCGCGCCCAGGCTGCCGTCGGCATTGACCATGAACTTGGGCACCAGGAACAGCGAGATACCCTTGGGGCCCGCCGGTGCATCTGGCAGTTTCGCCAGCACCAGGTGGATGATGTTTTCGGTGAGGTCGTGCTCGCCACCGGTGATGAAAATCTTCGTGCCACTGACCTTGTAGGAACCGTCGGCCTGAGGTTCGGCCTTGGTGCGGATGATCCCCAGGTCCGTACCCGCGTGAGGCTCGGTCAGGCACATGGAACCGGCCCAGACGCCGGCGTACATGTTCGGCAGGTACGCCGCCTTCAGTTCTTCGCTGGCATGGGCATTGATCGACAGGCAGGCGCCGGCGGTCAGCATCGGATACAAGCCGAAGGACAGGCTGGCGGAGTTGACCATTTCCTCGACCTGGGCCGAAACGGCCTTGGGCATGCCCATGCCGCCGTACACCGGATCACCACCGACACCGACCCAACCGCCTTCAGCGTAAGTCTGGTAGGCCTGTGGGAAACCTGCCGGCGTGGTGACGGCGCCGTTGGCCCAGTGGCAACCTTCTTCGTCAGCGGCGCGGCTGAGGGGGGCGATGCTTTTGCTGGTGACTTTGCCGGCTTCTTCGAGGATCGCTTCGACCGTTTCAGCGTCCACGGTGTCGGCCAGTACCGGCAATTGGGCCCAGAGCTTCGCGACCTCGAACACTTCATTGAGGACGAAGCGCATATCGCGCAGGGGCGCTTTGTAGTCAGCCATGGCAAACCTCGCAGGATCTAAACAGTTGGGTTCGTAAAAGACGGTTTCGCAATGACCCGAGTGTACCTCAACAACTTTTGCGACACATAGGGTCAACCCATGACTGTTTTGTTATTTTTAGTCACCGCAGGATTTTAGAGATTAACCGTGGCGAGAGAGCTTGCTCCCGCTCGAGTGCGCAGCACTCACAAAAAAAGGGCTGCTGCGCAGCCCAGCGGGAGCAAGCGCCCTCGCCACGGTTCCGTCAGAGGGCAAACAACGCTGCCGGCAGCTTCATCAAACACTCGCTCCCGGCCTCGACCGCAGCCCGATGGGCGGTCGTACGTGGCAGCAGGCGCTTGAAGTAGAACTCGCAGGTCGCCAGTTTGGCCTGGCAGAAATCGCCGTCACCCTTGCCGCTGTCGAGTTGCGCCTGGGCCACCAAGGCCATGCGCAACCACAGATAGGCCAGGATGATGTAGCCGCTGTACATCAGGTAGTCCACCGAGGCGGCACCCACTTCATCCGGATTCTTCATGGAGGCCATGCCAACCCGAGTGGTCAGCTCGCCCCACTGCTGGTTGAGCCCGTCGAGTTGCGCGACGTACTCCTTGAGCTGCGGATGTTGCGCATTGGCAGCGCAGAACTTATGGACAATCTTGGTGAAGCCAAGCAACAACTTGCCCTGGCTACCCAGCACCTTGCGCCCCAGCAGATCCAGGGCCTGGATACCGTTGGTGCCCTCGTAGATCGGCGCGATGCGGCAGTCGCGCACCAACTGCTCCATGCCCCACTCGCGGATGAAGCCGTGGCCGCCAAACACTTGCATGCCGTGGTTGGTTACCTCCAGCCCGGTGTCGGTCATGAAGGCCTTGCAGATCGGGGTAAGAAACGCCAGCAGGTCCTCGGCCTCCTGGCGCGCGGTGTCGTCCGGGCTCAGGTGGGCGGTATCGAGCAGTTGCGCGGTGAAATACGTCAGCGCCCGGTTGCCTTCGTTGAAGGCCTTCATGGTCAACAACATCCTGCGCACATCGGGATGGACGATGATCGGGTCCGCGACTTTTTCCGGTGCCTTGGGGCCGGTCAGCGCGCGCATCTGCAGACGCTCGTTGGCGTATTTGATCGCGCCCTGGAAGCTCGCCTCCCCCAGGCACAGGCCCTGCATGCCGGTGCCAAGCCGGGCGTGGTTCATCATGGTGAACATGCAGTTGAGGCCCTTGTTCGGCTCGCCGATCAGGAAACCCTTGGCCCCATCGAAATTCAACACGCAAGTGGCCGAGGCCTTGATGCCCATCTTGTGTTCGATCGAGCCACAGGAAACGCCATTGCGCCCCCCCGCCTCACCGCTGGCCTCGGGCAGGAACTTGGGTACGATGAACAACGAGATGCCCTTGGTCCCGGCGGGGGCGTCCGGCAGCTTGGCCAGCACCAGGTGGATGATGTTATCGCTCATGTCATGTTCGCCGGCGGAGATGAAAATCTTGCTGCCGGAGATCGCGTAGCTGCCGTCGGCCTGGGGCACGGCGCGGGTCTTGATGATGCCCAGGTCGGTGCCGCAGTGGGCTTCGGTCAGGCACATGGTGCCGGTCCACTGGCCGGCGGTGAGTTTGCTCAGGTAGGCCTGTTTCTGCTCTTCAGTGCCGTGGGCATGAATGGCCGACATGGCACCGTGAGTCAGACCCGGGTACATGCCCCAGGACGTGTTGCTGGAACCGATCATCTCGCTGATGACCAGGCCCAGGGAGCTGGGCAAGCCTTGGCCACCATACGCCGGATCTGCCGCCAAGCCGTGCCAGCCGCCTTCCACGTACTGTGCGAAAGCCTGCTTGAAGCCTGTAGGCGTGGTGACCACGCCGTTGTCGAAATGGCAGCCCTCTTCGTCACCGGAGCGATTGAGCGGCGCCAGCACATTTTCACAGAATCTGGCGCCTTCCTCGAGGATCGCGCTGACCATGTCCGGGCTGGCATCGCTGGCACCCAGCTCGGCATAACGGCCATGGAAATCGAAGACGTGATCGATCAGAAAGCGCATGTCGCGCAGGGGGGCTTTGTACTCGGGCATGGTGGTTTTCTCCGGTAGCAGATCGTTCCAACCTACTGCCGGCCACCCTGGCCCACAATCACAGTCCAGACGCTGAATGCGCCGTCATCACTCAACCCGCGGCGGCTTCCATGCGCACCGCGCCGCGGCGGTTCTGGCCGAAGGCAACCACACAGTTACGCCCCGCGCCCTTGGCGTTGTACAGCGCCTGGTCGGCGGACTTGAGCACTTCTTCGGGCGTGCGCTGCTCAAGGCGCTCCGCGACACCGATGCTGACCGTCACCGATACGCTGGAAGCACCCGCGCCGGAGCGACGCTGGCGGCCTTGCTGATCGTCCTGGGGACGGCTATCGGGATTGCGCAGCTGGATGGCATACGTCTCGATGGACTGGCGGATGACTTCCAGATGGGGCATGCACTCGTCGATGGTCTTGCCTGCGAACACCAGGGCAAATTCCTCACCGCCGTAGCGATACGCCCTACCGCCACCGCCGATCTTCGACAACTTGCTGGCGACCAGGCGCAGCACCTGATCGCCCACGTCGTGGCCATGGGTGTCGTTGAATTTCTTGAAATGGTCCACGTCACTCATCGCCAACACATAGTTGCGCCCCAGGCGCTGCATGCGTTCGTTCAGTGCCCGCCGGCCCGGCAGGCCGGTGAGTTCGTCACGGAAGGCCATCTGATAGGCCTCGTGGGCGACCGCCGCGGCGATCATCAACATGACCTGGCTGCACATGATGTTCAGGGTGAACGGCAGGATAAAGGTCTTGGGCAGCATCCAGAACAACCCCAGCAAACCCACCAGTTGTGCCGCGTGCAATGGCCGGGGATTGCGCCAGTATTGCCAGGCCAACAGCAGGAACGCGGCGGCGAACATCGGGTAGGACAATTGGATCAGGCTCATCCAGGCACCGTGCAACGCGGGCCAGCGGATCTCCGAGAGCCACAACAACAAGGCCTGGGGGAAACTCTGCTCCAAGGCCAGCGCCACACTGCCAAAGACCAGCAACACCGCAAACCGCGCCACCATGTCCTGGAACAGGTGGGTGCGCTCCTGCCACGCGGCGAACAGCCCGAACAACAGCGGCAACAACAGGCAGACGAGATGGAACACCACCGCCGCGTCTTCGCGCACCTTGCCGTTATCGCGATAAAAGTCGGTTTGGGTATCCAAGAGAAAGTAGGCGATATACACCGTGACCATCAGAAACAGTTCACGTTGACGTCGGTAGACCGCGCAATACGCCCCGCCTAGCAACAGCACCAGCGTCGGGAGAACGTTGAACAGCGAGGTGAAGAAAACGTTGAGATCCTTGACGTAGGCAGCCGCAAGCCCCGCCACCAACAACAGCAACGACGGTAGGAAATGGCTCAAACGTACAGCGGAAGAACGCGGCAAGGGTAAAGCTCCGACCCGGCTGATCAAAGATGGCATTGTGCCTGCAATTGGAACAGTAAGGCACGCGAGATGTGACAGATGTCACACTGCCATCGCTGTAACGGCAGGGCGGGAGGTTTTCTTAAGGCTTTGTCGGAGCAATTGTTGTTACAGAATTTTCATGCAAACAACTGCGCCTGCTCAGATGGAAAACCTGAGCTTGCGATCCACGGCAAAGCGGCCGCTACCGCGCACGGCAATATAGAGCGCAAGAAATCCCATCAATACGGGAAACTCAATGCCGCGATCGATCCACGGCCAAGTGGGGCCAAGCGCGTAGCTGATAGCCACCATTTGCACCGCCATCATGAACGCGACCGGGCGCGCCCACAGACCGACAGCCAGCATGACCGCACCGACCGTTTCAAGAAGCATGACCAGAACCGCCCATTGCGCGGCGAACGGCAGGCCCATGACGTTCTGGATCAGGTTGATGGAGCCCGCCATGGGATCCGCCATGGAACCGTGGGATATCCCCAGGGCTTTTGGAAGGCCGTGGGTGAACATGACAACGCCGAACGCAAACCGCAGCACTGCATACAAAACGGGCTCCGCACGGGTGTAAAGCCCATCCAGCGCCGGAAACAGCAGGCGCTCTTGGGAGGCGGTGGTTTCCATGGAGGTCATCGCGGATTTACGTTGTGACGTGTCCATCTCGGTAGTCCTTTTTGTGAATGAGGTTTTCAGAGCCACCCGCTAACGCGGCCGGCACTTGCTGGCGAGATGCTGGACTCCCCGCGTCAATGACCAGCGCCCTGGCGAACCCGCTTTTGCAGCGAATGCGCCAGCAGGGCCGCTGTCGCTCCCAGCGTCCCGGCCAGGGCCAGCATCCCGAAGGTTGTGAGCGACGGGGGTTGGTGCGAAGCGAAATACGCCACCAGCCCTAGGAAGAAACCAAGCAGATTGTTGAACACCGGCGCCTTGGCCAAAGACAGCGCAATGACCGTGATGGCGAACACCACTGCACTGATGGCATAGCTGCCCAGAACAGGCGTCAGGGCAGCCATGGCCTGGGCCGCACCGATCCCCAGAATGACGCCGATCAGCACGCAGGCCAGGTTGATCGCCCCTTGCTTGAGGTTGAGCCCGCGGGTAAAGAATGAAATCCACCCGACAAACATGGCCCACACCGGAACCTCCAGCGCCATCACGCTCAGGGTGGCGGCGAATGACGCAATGACCGACTCCCCCACCACCACCTTCAGATGAGTGAAAAATGCATTATTGGCCATGACTCACCTCCCGGGTCGCAAGTACCCGCCGTGACGTCAAGAGGCCAGACAGGGCGATACGACGCAGGAAGCGATCGCCAATGGCGATCAGGCGCCAGGCCGCAAGAGTGGTGTTCACGTTCATGGTCAATTCCTTTCCGGTACGTGCGATAAAGCTGGTTTCACGGGATCGGCACCGGCCGACCCACATGGAGCGAAGGTTGTCAGCCCACAACCCCATGATGTCGATTGACCGTCTGTGAATAAACGGGATGAAATTGACTTATCTATTCCAAAAACCACAACAAATGGGCCGCTATGGACCGTTTCGACGCGTTGCAGGGACAGGTGACGGAATTTGAAGCACGAGGCTGGATTTCCACAGTGGGAAATTCGGCGACTTGAAGCCTGCTGGTGCTTGAGGCGCGTGTTTGTCGGCGGCGCAAAAAAAAGCCGCTGCTCCCGAAGAAGCAGCGGCTTTTTTCAAAGAACCGCGTAAGGCTTAGTAACCCAGCGCGAAGTCTTCTTCTTTCATGTCCATCAGGTTGTTCGCGCCCGACAGCATGGTTGCCACGTGGGTACGGGTGCGCGGCAGGATGCGCTGGAAGTAGAAGCGCGCGGTCTGCAGCTTGGCGGTGTAGAAGGCTTCTTCGGTGGTGCCGGCGGCGAGTTTTTCCGCTGCCAGGCGCGCCATGTCGGCCCAGAAATAGGCCAGGCACGCGTAACCGGAGTACATCAGGTAGTCCACCGATGCCGCGCCCACTTCTTCACGATCCTTCATGGCCGCCATGCCGACCTTCATGGTCAGCTCGCCCCATTCCTTGTTCAGCGCAGCCAGGGGCTCGACGAACTCCTTGACCGCTTCGTTGCCTTCGTTGCTCTGGCAGAACTTGTGGACGATCTTGGTGAAGCCCTTGAGTGCCTCGCCCTGGGTCATCAGCACTTTACGGCCCAGCAGGTCGAGGGCCTGGATGCCGGTGGTGCCTTCGTACAGCATCGAGATACGACTGTCGCGAACGTTCTGCTCCATGCCCCACTCGGCGATGAAGCCGTGGCCGCCGTAGATCTGCACGCCATGGTTGGCCGATTCGAAACCGACTTCGGTCATGAAGGCCTTGGCGATCGGCGTCATGAACGCCAGCAGCGCATCGGCTTTTTTCTTCTCTTCTTCGTCCACGCCGTACTTGACGATGTCGACCTGCTTGGCGGTGAAGTACACCATCGCCCGGTTACCTTCGGCGAAGGCCTTCATGGTCAGCAGCATGCGACGCACGTCAGGGTGCACGATGATCGGGTCGGCGGCCTTGTCTGGCGCTTTCGGGCCCGTCAGGGAGCGCATTTGCAGGCGATCACGGGCATATTTCAGGCCGCCCTGGAAGCCGATCTCGGCATGGGCCAGGCCTTGCAGCGCAGTACCCAGGCGTGCGGTGTTCATGAAGGTGAACATGCAGTTCAGGCCTTTGTTCGCCGGGCCGATCAGGTAACCGGTGGCCGCGTCGAAGTTCATCACGCAAGTGGCGTTGCCGTGGATGCCCATCTTGTGTTCCAGGGAACCACAGCTCACCGCGTTGCGCTGGCCGATGGAGCCGTCGGCGTTAGGCAGGAATTTTGGAACGATGAACAGCGAAATGCCCTTGGTGCCAGCCGGTGCATCCGGCAGGCGTGCCAGTACGATGTGGACGATGTTGTCGGCCATGTCGTGTTCACCGGCCGAAATGAAGATCTTCGTACCGGAAACCTTGTAGGAACCGTCGGCCTGAGGCTCGGCCTTGGTGCGCAGCATGCCCAGGTCGGTACCACAATGCGGTTCGGTCAGGCACATGGTGCCGGTCCATTCACCGGAAACCAGCTTGGTCAGGTAGGCCTCTTGCTGCTCGGGCGTACCGTGCTCGGAAATCGTGTTCATCGCGCCATGGGACAGGCCCGGGTACATGCCCCACGACCAGTTGGCTTCACCGACCATCTCGCTGACCGCCAGGCCCAGGGATTCCGGCAGGCCTTGACCGCCATGCTCGACGTCGTGGGCCAGGCTCGGCCAGCCGCCTTCGACGAATTGCTTGTAGGCTTCCTTGAAACCGGTCGGGGTTTTCACGCCGGACTCGCTCCAGGTGCAACCCTCGATGTCGCCCACACGGTTCAGCGGAGCCAGCACCTGCTCACAAAACTTGGCGCCTTCTTCGAGAATGGCGTCAACCATGTCCGGAGTTGCATCCTGGCAAGCCGGAAGGCTCTGATAATGCGCTTCGTAGCCAAGCAGTTCGTCACGAACGAAGCGAATATCACGCAAGGGGGCCTTGTAGTCAGGCATAGCGATAAACCTCTGCTGATGTAACCGGGAATGAACGACCGCGTGGATTTGTTGTGGCGGTCAAACAGTTGTTTGAAACATACGTTTACGCCCAAATCTTGTCAAGCGCCGATCTTTTGCCGTTCGTCATCAGCCTGAGAAAAATGTCGGACACAGGAAACCCATCGCCCTGAAGAATCCGCGATGCGCGTAGGAAAAGATTAGTTGAGCAATAAGACGTTAGAGACAAAAACGCCGCGAATAATCGCGGCGTTTTGGCAAATCTGAAGAACAGGATCAGGCAAAGGTATCGATCAATGTCCCGAGCATTTCGTCGGATGCCTTGGCGACGTTGGCACCCAGTTGCACCTGGAACTTGCCCTGGGCCATTTCGACCATGTTGGCGGCCTGGTCCGACTGCTGGCTACGATCCACCGAACGCAGGCGATCTACCTGGACTTCGGACGACTGGCTGGTGACCGAACGCTCGATCGTGTTGTTGGCGATCTGGCCGGAGGCCTGATCGACGCGGTTCTGCCCTGTCTGAATCGTGCTCAGACCGGCATAGAACGCGGTACTTCCTGAGATTTCCATGGCAGAGCTCGTCTTCTTGAAGGGTCCACAGTGGCCATTGAATCAGAAGCCCAGGGAAAAGGCCCGACAAAAACACTAATGGCACAGTGCCGTGTCATAGGCAAAACCTTGGCGGGGGCTCAGTCCAGCAGATCCAGTTGCAGGTGTCCGGCCACGGCTTCGGCCGTCACACTCTGGATCCGCGCCACCCTGCCCAGGCACGGCGCCGGAAGTCGCTCGGCCAAGGTTGCCAGGTTTTCTTCCAGGCGCGAGGTGGCCGGGTCGATGATGTTCGCGACCCAACCGGCAAGCTGCAAGCCATCACGGGCGATAGCCTCGGCGGTCAACAACGCGTGGCTGATGCAACCCAGGCGCACGCCCACCACCAGAATCACCGGCAAGCCCAGCGCGATCGCCAGATCGGAAAGATTGTCCTGGCCGGCCAGCGGTACCCGCCAACCACCTGCGCCCTCGATCAGGGTGAAATCAGCGTTCAGCGCCAGCACTTCGCGCATCGGGCCAAGTAGCGACTGCACCGTCAAGGCAACGCCCGCTTCCCGGGCGGCCAGGTGCGGCGCTATTGCCGGTTCGAACGCCACCGGATTGACCTGTGCATACGTCAACGGTATCGAGCATTCGGCCAGCAAGGCCAAGGCATCGGCGTTGCGCAGGCCCTTGGGCGTCACGTCGCAGCCAGAGGCCACGGGTTTTCCGGCAGCCGTGCTCATCCCAGCCTGTCGCGCAGCATGCAGCAGGCCCGCCGCGACGGTGGTCTTGCCTACATCGGTGTCGGTGCCGGTAATGAAATAGGCCTTGCTCATAGCGGTTTCTCCAAAACGGCGTAGACCACCTGGTAAGTTGCCGGCAGCCCCTGGGCCTGACGAAACTGCTCATAGGCCTCAACCAGCGCGAGAATCCGCGCCCTGCCCGTCAAGCCACCGGGGCGACCAGGGTTCAGATTGTGGGCACCCAAAGCTTTCAATTCATGTGTCAGGCTGCGCACATCAGGGTAATGCAGCACATGCGGACGGATTTCAAGACTGATGACATTCAGCCCGCTGGCCGCGCAAAGGTGCTGATACGTTTCGAACGCACGGAAACGGTTGACGTGCACCAAGCCATCCACCTGACGCCAGCTGTCGCGCAACTCGTACAAAGTGCCCACGCAGAGGCTGGTGAAGGCCAACACCCCACCCGGCTTCAACACCCGATGGGCCTCGCTCAGCACCGTGGCGAAATCCGCGCACCATTGCACCGCCAGGCTGGAGAACACCAGGTCGCAGCTCGCCGCCTGCAAAGGCAGCCGCTCGGCATCACCGGCGACAAAATACGCGGCGCCACCCTGGGGACGCGCATGGTTGAGCATGCCTTCGGCGATATCCAACGCCAGGCCGGTGGTCGCACCAAAACGCGCACCCAAGGCCCGAGTGAAGTAGCCGGTGCCGCAGCCCAGGTCCAGCCAACGTTGCGGCGTGAAAGAAGGCGGCAAGCGACCGAGCAATTGCTGCCCCACGTCGCGCTGCAGCTCGGCCACGCTGTCATAGCTGGTCGCTGCCCGGGAAAACGAAGCCGCTACCTGGCGTTTGTCGGGCAAGGCACCGGGCAATAGAGGGAGAGACAAATCAGTCATCGCCGGACTCATGCAAAAAAACCTGGATCGCCGCCGCTATACCGTGAGGGTCTTCCAGAAGGAATCCGTGGCCGGCCTGTTCAATCAGACCGATTTCGACATCCGGCAGCAAGACCAGCAAATCACCCGCCGCTTCGGCCGGCACCAGGGCATCGAGCCCGGCAAACAGATGCAGTTGCGGGCCTCGGAAACTCTGCAACGCAGCGCGGGTGTCCAATCGCGCCAGCAGTTCGAGCCCGGCCATCAATACTTCGGGCGAAGTGCTTGGCGCCCCGGCCAACAACAACCGCGACAACCCGCGTGGATCGCTGCAGCCCTGGGCACACAGCAGACTGAAACGCTTGAGGGTCTGGCGTGGGTCGGCCCCACAGCCGGCGAGAAAGCCATCGAACGTCTGGCCGTCCATCGCGCTCGGCCATTGCTCGTGGGCGACAAAGGACGGATTACTGGCCATGGTCAGCAGGCCACAGCAGCGCTCACCCCGGCGCGCCGCCAGCGCCGAGGCCAGCATGCCGCCCAGGGACCAACCGCCCAGCCAGGTGTCCTGAGGCACGGTGGCGTCCAATTCTTCGAGCCATTCATCGGGGTCGCTCGATAGCAATGCCGGCAACGGCTCGATTTCCACCCGCAGGTGTTCGTCGAGCCCTTGCAAGGCCGCCGCCAGCGGTTCCAGCGGTGAAACGCCCAAGCCCCAACCGGGCAGCAAAATCAGTCGATCACGCATGGCTTGGCTCCGGTCCCAACAGGGCAAAACACTCGGCCAGTGCATTCAACAATAGCTGCACCTGGGCCTCGCTATGGGCGGCGGTCAGGGTCACGCGCAAACGAGCGCTGCCGGCCGGCACGGTGGGTGGGCGGATCGCCGTGACCATCAGCCCGCGCTCACGCAGCATCTGCGACAAGCGCATGGCCCGACCCGCATCGCCCACCAGGATCGGCTGGATCGGCGTGAAGCTGTCCATCAATTGCAGGCCGATCTGCTCGGCACCCTGGCGGAACTGGCGGATCAGCACCTGCAGGTGTTCACGCCGCCAATGCTCGCCGCGCAGCAGTTCCAGGCTCTTGAGCGTTGCGCAGGCCAGGGCCGGCGGTTGGCTGGTGGTGTAGATGTAGGGACGCGCGAACTGGATCAGGCTTTCGATCAGTTCCTCGCTACCGGCGACGAAGGCCCCGGCGGTGCCAAAGGCCTTGCCCAGGGTGCCGACCAGCACCGGCACATCGTCCTGGCTCAAGCCGAAATGTTCGACGATACCGCCACCATGGGGCCCCAGCGGACCAAAGCCGTGGGCATCGTCGACCATCAGCCAGGCCCCCCGGGCCTTTGCCTCACGGGCCAGGGCCGGCAGGTCGGCAATGTCGCCGTCCATGCTGAACACGCCGTCGGTGACCACCAGGGTATTGCCAGTGGCTTTCTCCAGGCGACTGGCCAGGCTCTGGGCATCGTTGTGCAGGTATCGGTTGAAACGCGCACCGGACAACAGCCCGGCGTCGAGCAGCGAAGCATGATTGAGGCGGTCTTCCAGCACCGTATCGCCCTGCCCCACCAGCGCGGTGACCGCGCCGAGGTTGGCCATGTAACCGGTGGTGAACAGCAACGCCCGCGGACGCCCCGTCAGGTCGGCCAACGCTTCTTCCAGGGCGTGATGAGGGCTGCTGTGGCCAATCACCAAATGGGAGGCGCCGCCCCCGACGCCCCAACGCGCCGCGCCGGCGCGCCAGGCCTCGATCACTTGCGGGTGATTGGCCAGGCCCAGGTAATCGTTGTTGCAGAACGCCAGCAACGGCTGGCCGTCCACTACCACTTCCGGGCCCTGGGGGCTTTCGAGCAGCGGGCGCTGGCGGTAGAGGTTGTCGGCACGACGGGCAGCCAGGCGTGCGGCGAGATCGAAGGGCATGCAGGCCTCGGGGTGAACCATTTATGGACGGAGTGAGATCCCCTGTGGGAGCGAGCTTGCTCGCGATGAGGCCATGACATTCAACATCTCTGTCGGCTGTTATACCGCCATCGCGAGCAAGCTCGCTCCCACAAGGTCTTGCATTCCAATCAGGGGATCGGTGAGCAATCAGACAGCGGCGTTATAGAACTGCTCGCTGCTCTTCTGCTCCACCAGCGCCTGTTCGATCGCCGCCTGGTGCACTTCGTCGGCATGTTCTTCCCGGGCTTCGGGCTGGATGCCCAGGCGTGCGAACAATTGCATGTCCTTGTCGGCTTGCGGGTTGGCGGTGGTCAACAGCTTGTCGCCGTAGAAAATCGAGTTGGCGCCAGCAAAAAATGCCAGGGCCTGCATCTGCTCGTTCATCGCTTCACGACCAGCGGACAGGCGCACATGGGACTGGGGCATCATGATCCGCGCCACGGCAAGCATGCGGATGAAATCGAACGGATCGATGTCTTCGGCATTCTCCAGCGGCGTGCCGGCGACTTTGACCAGCATGTTGATCGGCACCGATTCCGGGTGCTCCGGCAGGTTCGCCAACTGGATCAGCAGGTTGGCGCGGTCGTCCAGGGACTCGCCCATGCCCAGGATGCCGCCGGAGCAGATCTTCATCCCCGAATCACGCACATAGGCCAGGGTTTGCAGGCGCTCGCTGTAGGTACGGGTGGTGATGATGCTGCCGTAGAACTCCGGCGAGGTATCGAGGTTGTGGTTGTAGTAGTCCAGGCCAGCCTGGGCCAACGCTTCGGTCTGTTCCTGGTCGAGGCGGCCCAGGGTCATGCAGGTTTCCAGGCCCATGGCCTTCACGCCTTTGACCATTTCCAGCACATACGGCATGTCCTTGGCCGACGGATGTTTCCAGGCCGCGCCCATGCAGAAACGGGTCGAACCGATGGCCTTGGCCCGCGCAGCCTCTTCGAGGACCTTCTGCACTTCGAGCAATTTCTCTTTATCCAGACCGGTGTTGTAGTGACCGGACTGCGGACAATATTTGCAATCTTCCGGGCAAGCACCAGTCTTGATCGACAGCAGCGTGGAAACCTGGACGCGGTTGGCGTCGAAGTGCGCGCGGTGCACGGTCTGCGCCTGGAACAACAGGTCATTGAATGGCTGGACAAAGAGTGCTTTGACTTCGGCCAAAGACCAGTCATGACGCAGGTTGGCAGTGGTGCTGGCGCTCATGGGCATTTCCTTGATTATGCTTGGCTGGCGCCTGGGGCATGCAATACCCACAGGCGCGACACGGATGTTCGGCATATTTAAGGAAGAGTCATGCGCTGTCAACCACGATACAAATGGCCGGTTTACATCTGGTTAAAAAACAAGCAATCCTGTCTACTGTGCGGCGAAAGCACGGATACCCCACAACCCATCTGCACCCCCTGCGAAAGCGAGCTGCCCTGGCTCGGCGATCAATGCAGCATTTGCGCCCTGCCACTGCCCATGGCCGGACTGCGTTGCGGCCAATGTGCCTCGTGGCCGCCGGCCTTCGAGCGGGTCCTGGCGCCCTGGGCCTACGACTTCCCGGTAGACACCCTGATCACCCGCTTCAAGCATCAGGCGAAATGGCCCCTTGGCCGGCTGCTGGGCGAACTGCTGGCGCAATCGCTGCAACATCATTTCGACGAAGGGCTGGAACGGCCCGACGCACTGCTACCGGTGCCACTGGCAACCCGGCGTTTGCGCCAGCGCGGTTTCAACCAGGCGGCACTGCTGGCCCGCTGGCTCAGTGGGCCGCTGGCGATCCCTTGCGAAGAAAACCTGCTGCGACGAACCCAGGACACGCCCGCCCAACAGGCCCTCGACGCCAGGGCCCGGCGCCAAAACCTGCGCCAGGCCTTTGCCCTCGCGCCCCAGGCGACGTTACGCAATCGTCACCTGGCGTTGGTCGACGACGTGCTCACCACCGGCGCCACCGCCCAGGCCCTGGCCGCCCTGTTACTCGATGCCGGCGCGGCGCGGGTCGATGTGTATTGCCTGGCCCGCACGCCGAAACCCGGTGAACCGGCTTGACGTGCCGCGCCCAAGGCGCCAACGTCCGCTCATCGACTTTTGCACGCAGTTTGCCGTCATGTCATTGCCCACGCTCCTGACCCAACACATCGTCCGGCGACCACAACGCATCGCCCTGTTGCAGCACATCGCCGAACAGGGCTCGATCACCCGCGCCGCCAAGAGCGCGGGCCTGAGCTACAAGGCGGCATGGGATGCCATCGATGAGTTGAACAACCTCGCCGACCATCCGTTGGTGGAACGCAGCGTCGGCGGCAAGGGCGGTGGCGGCGCGAGGCTGTCGCAGGAAGGCCAACGCGTGCTGCGCCTGTATCAGCGCCTGCAAGCGCTGCAGGCGCAACTGCTGGAAGCCAGCGAAGACGCCGGGGACCTGGGCCTGCTCAGTCGCCTGATGCTGCGCACCAGTGCCCGCAATCAATTGCATGGCAAGGTCCTGGGCATCGAGGCCCAGGGGCACAACGACCGGGTACGCCTGGAACTGGCCCGGGGCCTGGTCATCGAAGCGCGGATCACCCATGACAGCACGTTGCGCCTGGAGCTGGCTGTCGGCACCGATGTGGTGGCGCTGATCAAGGCCGGCTGGCTGGAATTGCACCCCGTCGAACAAGCGGAAAAACCGGGGATCAATACGCTGCGCGGCCTGATCGAGCAGGTCGACGCCGCCGAAGACGGCCCCAGCGAAGTGCGCATCGGCCTGCCCAACGGCCAGACACTGTGCGCCCTGGCCGACCCGCTTCAGTTGCAAGCGCAGGACCTGGCAGCCGGCTCACCGGTGCAAGTGACGTTTTCAGCGACAAATGTGCTGCTCGGCACACCGCTGTAGCGCGCTGCAACAATAGCTTCATCGACCCGCTTTAAGGTGACTGCCAAAACCAGCAGGGAGCCTGATGATGAGCCTATTAGAAGAAAACCAATCCACCGACCTGGAAAAGATCGTCGGCCTGAGCCGGCGCAGTTTCATCAGCGCCGGCGCCCTGTGCGGCGCGGCGATGTTCCTGGGCGGCAACCTGCTGAGCCGCAGCGTGCTGGCCGCCGCCGTGAGCGAAGGCAACAGCCGGCTGCTGGGTTTCAACAGCATCGCCGCCGCCACGGCCGACACCATCACGCTGCCGCCGGGCTACAAGGCCTCGGTGCTGATCAGTTGGGGCCAGCCGCTGCAGAAAAATGCACCGGCGTTCGATCCCAGTGGCAATGGAACAGCCCGTGCACAGGAAGTGCAGTTTGGCGACAACAACGACGGCATGAGCCTGTTCGAATTCCCCGGCGACAAGAACCGGGCGCTGATGGCGATCAACAACGAATACACCAACTACCGCTACCTCTTCCCCCACGGCGGCCAGCCGCAGTCGGCCGAAGACGTGCACAAGGCCCAGGCCAGCGAAGGGGTGTCGGTGATCGAGGTCCAGCGTCGTCGCGGCCAGTGGCAGTTCGTCCAGGAATCGCGCTACAACCGCAGGATCCACGGCAACACGCCGATTCGCCTGCGTGGTCCGGCCGCCGGCCACGACCTGCTGAAAACCAGTGCCGACAAGAGCGGCAAGAAAGTGCTGGGCACCTTCCAGAACTGCGCCAACGGCATGACGCCGTGGGGCACCTACCTGACCTGCGAAGAAAACTTCACCGACTGCTTCGGCAGCAGCAAGACCGACCTGCAGTTCGATGAGGCGCAAAAGCGCTACGGCGCCACCGTCACCAGCCGCGAGATCAACTGGCACCTGTACGACCCGCGTTTCGACCTGGCGAAGAACCCCAACGAACTCAATCGCCATGGTTGGGTGGTGGAAATCGATCCGTTCGATCCAGAATCCACGCCGGTGAAACGCACCGCCCTGGGCCGCTTCAAACACGAAAACGCCGCCCTGGCACAAACCAACGACGGTCGCGCCGTGGTGTACATGGGCGACGATGAACGCGGCGAGTTCATCTACAAGTTCGTCAGCCGCGAGCGCATCAATCATCGCAATGCCAAGGCCAACCGCAACCTGCTGGACCACGGCACCTTGTACGTGGCGCGCTTCGATGCCGGCGACGGCAACCCGGACCATCCCAAAGGCAAGGGCCAGTGGATCGAGTTGACCCACGGCAAGAACGGCCTCGACGCCAGCAGTGGCTTCGCCGACCAGGCCGAGGTGCTGATCCATGCGCGCCTGGCCGCCAGCGCCGTGGGTGCCACCCGCATGGACCGCCCTGAGTGGATCGTGGTCAGCCCGAAAGACGGCCAGGTCTATTGCACCCTGACCAACAACTCCAAGCGCGGCGAGGACGGCCAACCGGTGGACGGGCCGAACCCTCGGGCCAAGAACGTCTACGGGCAGATCCTGCGCTGGCGCACCGACCGCGACGATCATGCCGCCAAGACCTTCTCCTGGGATCTGTTCGTGGTCGCCGGCAACCCAACGGTACACGCCGGCACGCCGAAAGCCGGGTCGTCCAATATCAACCCGCAGAACATGTTCAACAGCCCCGACGGCCTGGGCTTCGACAAGGCTGGCCGGCTGTGGATTCTCACCGACGGCGACTCCAGCAACGCCGGGGACTTCGCCGGCATGGGCAACAACCAGATGCTCTGCGCCGACCCTAGCAGTGGCGAAATCCGCCGCTTCATGGTCGGACCGGTGGGCTGCGAAGTGACCGGGATCAGTTTTGCCCCGGACCAGAAAGCCTTGTTCGTCGGGATCCAGCATCCAGGGGAAAACGGTGGTTCGACCTTCCCTGAGCACCTGCCCAACGGCAAGCCGCGGTCTTCGGTGATGGTGATTACCCGGGACGATGGCGGGGTCATCGGCGCCTGACAGGGCCTCATCGCGAGCAAGCTCGCTCCCACAATTTGGACTGCCCCCAAAAAGTTGGACACCCATCTGGCTTTTGGAGTCAGTCCAATGGATCCGCTATCCCTGTGGGAGCGAGCTTGCTGGCGATAACGTCAGCACAGCCGCCACCTATCTGCCTCTGTCTGCGCTACCATGCTGTGCCGGACGCGGCAGCCCTGCCGCTGCGCAGGAGTCAGCATGTCCCATCCGTTTGAAACCCTCACGCCCGACCTGGTGCTCGATGCCGTTGAAAGCATCGGCTTTCTCAGCGACGCCCGCGTGTTGGCCCTCAACAGCTACGAGAACCGCGTCTACCAGGTCGGCATCGAAGATTCCGAGCCGCTGATCGCCAAGTTCTATCGTCCCCAGCGCTGGACCAACGAAGCGATCCTGGAAGAGCACAGCTTTACCTTCGAGCTGGCCGAATACGAAGTGCCCGTGGTGGCGCCGCTGATCCACAACGGCGCCAGCCTGCATGAACACGCAGGGTTTCGTTTCACCCTGTTTCCTCGTCGCGGTGGCCGGGCGCCAGAGCCGGGCAATCTCGACCAACTCTATCGCCTGGGACAATTGCTCGGACGCCTGCACGCGCTCGGGGCGACCCGGCCGTTCGAGCATCGCGAAGCCCTGGGCGTGAAAAATTTCGGCCACGATTCACTGGCCACCGTGTTGGCGAGCGGCTTCGTTCCCCGCAGCCTGCTGCCGGCCTACGAGTCGGTCGCCCGGGACTTGCTCAAGCGCGTCGAAGAGGTCTACGCCGCCACGCCCCACCAGAACATCCGCATGCACGGCGATTGCCACCCCGGCAACATGATGTGCCGCGACGAGGTGTTTCACATCGTCGACCTGGACGACTGCCGCATGGGCCCGGCGGTGCAGGACTTGTGGATGATGCTCGCCGGCGATCGCCAGGAGTGCCTGGGGCAATTGTCGGAACTGATGGACGGCTACCGTGAGTTCCACGACTTCGACCCGCGTGAACTGGCGCTGATCGAACCGCTGCGGGCCCTACGGCTGATGCACTACAGCGCCTGGCTGGCGCGGCGCTGGGACGACCCGGCGTTCCCCCGCAGCTTCCCGTGGTTCGGCAGCGAACGCTACTGGGGCGACCAGGTGCTGGCATTGCGCGAGCAATTGGCGGCGCTCAATGAAGAGCCGTTGAAGCTGTTCTGACCTACAGCGGGTCCCCCTGTGGGAGCGAGCTTGCGATGGCGATCGAACACTCGACACCTCTGTCGACTGACACATCGCTATCGCGAGCAAGCTCGCTCCCACAAAGGGATTTGCGCTGGAACGCTCACAAAGGTTCACAGCACAACCAGACAAATCTCCTTACAATCATCCCTTTGTTAGCTGCCTAAGCAAGGATTCTGCATGCAAGCCGCCAACCCGCGTCGCGGGTATATCCTGGGCCTGAGTGCCTACATCATCTGGGGTCTGTTCCCGATCTACTTCAAGGCCATCGCCAGCGTGCCGTCAGTGGAAATCATCATCCATCGGGTGCTGTGGTCGGCCCTGTTCGGTGCGGCATTGCTGCTGGTCTGGAAGCACCCGGGCTGGTGGCGCGAACTGCGTGACAATCCACAGCGCCTGGCGATTCTCGCCCTGAGCGGGACACTGATCGCAGCCAACTGGCTGACCTACGTCTGGGCGGTGAACAACGAACGCATGCTCGAAGCCAGCCTGGGTTACTACATCAACCCGCTGGTGAATGTGTTGCTGGGCATGTTGATCCTCGGCGAGCGCCTGCGCCGCATGCAATGGCTGGCGGTGGGGCTGGCGGCCGTCGGCGTGGCGCAGCAGGTCTGGCAAGTGGGCAGCCTGCCGTGGGTGTCGCTGGTACTGGCGCTGACCTTCGGTTTCTATGGGTTGATCCGCAAACAAGCGCCGGTCAAGGCATTGCCGGGGCTGGTGGTGGAAACCTGGATGCTGGTGCCGATCGCCATCGCCTGGTTGCTGTTCAATCCCACGGCCACCAGTGCCCAGGCCGCGTTCTGGACCACCTCCGAAGCCTGGTGGCTGGTGGCGGCCGGCCCCGTGACACTGGTTCCACTGGTGTGCTTCAACGCCGCGGCCCGGCATTTGCCCTACACCACCCTGGGGTTTCTCCAGTACATCGCACCGACGCTGGTGCTGTTGCTCGCCGTGCTGCTGTTCGGTGAGCACCTGTCGTCCAGCACGCTGGTGGCGTTCCTGTTCATCTGGGCCGGGCTGGCGGTGTACAGCGTCGATGCGGTGATCAGCATGCGCCGGCGCAGCTGATCAAAAAACGCACAACCCTCTACAGGCCACGTGCGCCGTGGCCTGCGCTTATCCTTCCCAAGGTTATCCACAGCGTGATCCCCGCCGTTTGTGCACAAGCCCTTGAAAACTGGTGATTTTTTGATCATTGGCCGCTGAGCCCCGGCGGGCCTGGGCTGGAGCTGGGTCTCTACAGGTTATCCACAGGCAGGCGCAGTTTTTCCTTGGATAACCTTCATTACACTTCGTCGCTGAGCTTGAGCTCCACCATCAACTCATCGGCCAAGGTTTCCAGACGTTCCTGCAAGGTCTCCAGGGACAAGGTCAAAGGCACGCCCAGGATCGCTTCGGCATGAAACAGCAGCTCACTGCTCATCGGTGCCGGCCGGACATGGGTCACCAGACGCTCGACATTGACGCCCTGCTCGCTCAACAACCGGGTGATGTCCCGTACGATACCGGGACGATCGTTGCCCACCAACTCCATGGTGATGGGTTTCCAGGTGCAGGACTCCTCAACGGCGCTTTCAGCGATCAATACGTGGATGCCGTGGGCTGCCAGCCCCTGCAAGGCCTCGATCAATTCTTCATGGGCCTCGGCCGGGGCGCTGAAGCGCACGATCCCGGCAAATTGCCCGGCCAGGTGCGCCATGCGGCTTTCCAGCCAGTTGCCGCCATGTTCGGCAATGCACTCGGCGATGCGCTCGACCTGCCCGAGCTTGTCCGGGGCGAAAACAGTGATGACGAGGTGGTCCATGGCGCAGTCCTCTTGTGGTGGAAGGAACAGTATAGGCAGGACGCGCAAGTGCTGTGTGCTCACGCCAATCGTGTACAAGTTTTAATATTTATCTGGAACAATCCACAGTTTTTTTGAGAACATCAGAAGCCGCGCCGTGACTGTACTGCTTTAGTCGGTCGCGGAACGACGCAATTAGTCTAATTTTCACAACCGCAATTGATCATGTAGTATGCCGCAGCGCGCACTACATAATCGTGATACCCCTGTTGTACCGATGTCTGCTTAAGGCCAGTCGCATCCCTGAAAAGCCCCGTCAGCAAGGCTTGAATACCCAGCCGCCAGCGATGGCATGTACTGGTTCCGGGGTTTGTGGTTTAAATGTCCCGAGGCTTCATTGTCAAAATCGAAGAGCTGAAAAGCGAAATAGCTGAGCAGAGTGAGGCAAGCAATGACTGAACACGTTCAAGTCGGTGGCCTGCAGGTCGCCAAAGTCCTGTTCGACTTCGTGAATAACGAAGCCATTCCCGGAACCGGCCTCACCGCCGGCGCATTCTGGGCCGGTGCCGACAAGGTCATCCACGACCTGGCCCCGAAGAACCAAGCCCTACTCGCCAAACGCGATGATTTCCAGGCGCGGATCGATGCCTGGCACCAGGCCCGTGCCGGCCAGGCCCACGACGCCGTGGCTTACAAAGCCTTCCTGCAAGACATTGGCTATCTGCTGCCAGAAGCGGCGGATTTCCAGGCCACGACCCAGAACGTCGATGACGAAATCGCCCGCATGGCCGGTCCACAGCTGGTGGTACCGGTGATGAACGCCCGTTTCGCCCTCAATGCCTCGAACGCCCGCTGGGGTTCGCTGTACGACGCGTTGTACGGCACCGATGCCATCAGCGAAGCCGATGGCGCGGAAAAAGGCAAAGGCTACAACAAGGTGCGTGGCGACAAGGTCATCGCCTTCGCCCGCGCCTTCCTCGACGAAGCGGCCCCCCTGGCGGCCGGCTCCCATGTCGACTCCACCGCGTATAAAATCGTCGACGGCAAACTGGTCGTGGCCCTCAAGGGCGGCAGCAACAGCGGCCTGCGTGACGATGCCCAGTTGATCGGCTTCCAGGGCGATGCCTCGGCACCGACCGCCGTGCTGCTGAAACACAACGGCCTGCACTTCGAAATCCAGATCGATGCCAGCACGCCCGTCGGCCAGACCGATGCCGCCGGCGTCAAAGACATCCTGATGGAAGCCGCGCTGACCACCATCATGGACTGCGAAGACTCGGTCGCCGCCGTCGACGCCGATGACAAAGTGGTGATCTATCGCAACTGGCTCGGCTTGATGAAGGGCGACCTGTCGGAAGAAGTCGCCAAGGGCGGCCAGAGGTTTACCCGGACCATGAACCCTGACCGTGTCTACACCGCCGTCGACGGCTCGGGCGTGACCCTGCACGGCCGCTCGCTGCTGTTCGTGCGTAACGTCGGCCATCTGATGACCATCGACGCGATCCTGGACAAGCACGGCAACGAAGTGCCGGAAGGCATCCTCGACGGCCTGGTCACCAGCCTGGCGGCGATCCACAGCCTCAACGGCAACACCTCGCGCCGCAACAGCCGCACCGGCTCGGTGTACATCGTCAAGCCGAAGATGCACGGCCCGGAAGAAGCCGCGTTCACCAACGAGCTGTTCGGTCGCGTCGAAGACGTGCTGAACCTGCCGCGCAACACCCTCAAGGTCGGGATCATGGACGAGGAGCGCCGTACCACGGTCAACCTCAAGGCCTGCATCAAGGCCGCCAGCGAACGCGTGGTGTTCATCAACACCGGCTTCCTCGACCGTACCGGCGATGAAATCCACACCTCCATGGAAGCCGGCCCGATGGTGCGCAAGGCCGACATGAAAGCCGAGAAGTGGATCGGCGCCTATGAAAACTGGAACGTCGATATCGGCTTGAGCACCGGCCTGCAAGGTCGCGCGCAAATCGGCAAGGGCATGTGGGCGATGCCGGACCTGATGGCCGCGATGCTCGAACAGAAAATCGCTCATCCGCTGGCCGGTGCCAACACCGCCTGGGTTCCCTCGCCGACCGCCGCCGCCCTGCACGCGCTGCATTACCACAAGGTCGACGTGTTCGCTCGCCAGGCCGAACTGGCCAAGCGTGCTCGCGCTTCGGTGGACGACATCCTGACCATCCCGCTGGCCGTCAACCCGAACTGGACGCCGGAACAGATCAAGAACGAACTGGACAACAATGCCCAGGGCATCCTTGGCTACGTGGTGCGCTGGATCGACCAGGGCGTCGGCTGCTCCAAGGTGCCGGACATCAACGACATCGGCCTGATGGAAGACCGTGCGACGCTGCGTATCTCCAGCCAGCACATCGCCAACTGGCTGCGCCACGGCATCGTTACGCAAGACCAGGTGATGGAAAGCCTCAAGCGCATGGCGCCAGTGGTCGACCGCCAGAACGCCAGCGACCCGCTGTACCGTCCACTGGCGCCAGACTTCGACAGCAACATCGCCTTCCAGGCGGCGGTCGAACTGGTGATCGAAGGCACGAAGCAACCTAACGGCTACACCGAGCCGGTGCTGCACCGTCGCCGTCGCGAGTTCAAGGCCGCCAATGGCTTGTGATTGAGCGGTAGACGCGGCACAAAAAAAGCCCTGATCGAAAGATCAGGGCTTTTTCATGCCCCTGTGGGAGCGAGCTTGCTCGCGATAGCGGTGTGGCAGTCAATGGAGATGTTGAATGTCAGGCCGCCATCGCGAGCAAGCTCGCTCCCACATTTGAATGACGCCAGTCCTCGGCGGACGGTCTTAAAGATCCATCCCCAACTCATGCTTGACCAACCCCAGCAGTTTGTCGGTATCGATCGGCTTGAGCAGAAAGTCCACCACGCTCAAGTGCATGGCTTCGATGGCGTCCTTCACGTCGGCATCGCCTGACACAATGATGATCGGCAGCGCTGCCCGCTCGGACTCGCGCACCAAGCGGACCAGTTCCAGGCCATCGACATTGCCCATGCGCAGGTCGGTGATCAGCAGGCCGATCGACGGCTTGGTTTCCAGCATCTTGAGTGCCGTTTCGCCGCTGGCGGCGGTCATGCAGTGAATCCCGTCCAATGCCAGGATCTCCGACAACAGCTCACGGGCGTCCTTATCGTCATCAACGATCAAGACGCGCTGCGGCGGCAAGTCAGGTTCCAACATGACGGCACTCAGCGCCTCGCGCTCGGCGTCACTCAAAATATCGTGGTCGGACATGGTGCTCTCTACGTTCTTTAAATCGATCCCCTGGCACAGTGGTCAGACATCGTTCTGCGGCGCTTCAATGTGCACTTCGTCGGATTTTTTTCCAAGAACATTCAATGAAGATTTTTCTGACGCTTGGCGTAAGACTTTTCTGTGAGTCCGGCCCTTAGGCCGCGACCTAGACTTACGTCCAATGGGCACCCCGCGCTGAGGGGCCGACCATGGAGAACAGATCCGACCACAACAATTCGAATAAGACTGCGTAATGGTTATGAAAAAAGCGGACGCCTTCATCCAGGCAGGGAAAACCGCGGTGTTGCAAAACATCCAGGGGACGCTGCAGTTTCTCCAGCGCTTTCCGCCGTTCAATCAAATGGAAAATGCCCACCTGGCCTATCTGGTGGAGCAATGTCTGCTGCGTTTCTACGCCCCGGGCGACACCATCATCAAACCGGCCGACGGCCCGGTGGAGCACTTTTACATCGTCAAGCAGGGCCGGGTGGTGGGCGAACGCCCGCATTCGGCCAAGGGTGGCACCGAGACCACCTTCGAGATCACCACCGGCGAATGTTTCCCCCTGGCCGCGCTGCTGGGCGAGCGGGCCACGCGCACCGAACACCGGGCCGGCGAAGACACGTTCTGCCTGCAACTGAACAAACTGGCCTTCATCAAGCTCTTCGCCCTGTCCGCCCCGTTTCGCGATTTCGCCCTGCGCGGGGTCAGCAGCCTGCTCGACCAGGTCAACCAACAGGTCCAGCAGAAATCCGCGCAAACCCTGGGCACCCAGTACTCCCTCAATACGCGGCTGGGTGAACTGGCGATGCGTCATCCAGTGAGCTGCAGCCCGGACACGCCGCTGCGCGAAGCCGTGAAACTGATGCACGAGCAGCAGGTCGGCAGCATCGTGGTGGTCAATGAGCAAAAGGCGCCGGTGGGAATTTTCACTTTGCGCGACCTGCGGCAGGTGGTGGCCGATGGTTCCGGGGACTTTTCCCAGGCCATCGCAGGCCACATGACCCAGGCCCCCTTCTTCCTTTCGCCGGACCACAGCGCCTTCGACGCGGCCATCGCCATGACCGAGCGCCACATCGCCCACGTCTGCCTGGTCAAGGACCAGCGCCTGTGTGGCGTGGTCTCGGAGCGCGATCTGTTTTCCTTGCAGCGCGTCGACCTGGTGCACCTGGCCCGGACCATCCGCAACGCCCCCAGGGTGGAAAACCTCGTGGCCCTGCGCGGCGAGATCGGCCAACTGGTGGAGCGCATGCTGGCCCACGGTGCGTCGTCGACCCAGATCACCCACATCATCACCCTGCTCAACGACCACACGGTGTGCCGCGTCATCGAGCTGACCCTGGCCGACAAAGGCGACCCGGGTGTGCCGTTCAGTTGGCTGTGTTTCGGCAGTGAAGGCCGGCGCGAGCAAACCCTGCACACCGACCAGGACAACGGCATATTGTTCGAAGCCCGGGACGCCGCCCATGCCGCGCAGATCCGCGGCCTGCTGCTGCCCATCGCCCAACAGATCAACCAGAGCCTGGCCCTGTGCGGCTTCACCTTGTGCAAGGGCAACATCATGGCCGGCAACCCCGAGCTGTGCCTGTCCCGCGCCGAATGGGCCCGGCGCTTCGCGTCATTCATTCGCGAAGCGACGCCGGAAAACCTGCTGGGCTCGAGCATCTATTTCGACTTGCGGGTGGTCTGGGGCGATGAGCAAGGTTGCGAGCAGTTGCGCCAGCAGATCCTTGGTCAAGTGGCCGACAATCGCCTGTTCCAGCGCATGATGGCCGAGAATGCGCTGCGTCATCGCCCACCGGTGGGACGCTTCAGGGACTTCGTGCTGAGCCGCAAGAATGGCGAAAAGGCGACCCTGGACTTGAAAGTGCAGGGCCTGACGCCCTTCGTCGACGGCGCCCGCCTGCTGGCCCTGGCCAACGGCATCGAAGCCAACAATACCCTGGAACGCCTGCGGCAACTGGTCGTCAAGGAAGTGATCGAACCGCTCGATGGCGCGGCCTATGAAGAGGCCTATCACTTCATCCAGCAGACCCGCATGCAGCAACACCAACTGCAAACTCGCGAGAACCTGCCCTATTCCAACCGCGTCGACCCCGACAGCCTCAACCATCTGGACCGACGCATCCTGCGCGAATCCCTGCGCCAGGCCCAACGCCTGCAAAGCAGCCTGACGCTGAGGTACCAGTTGTGAACCTGTTTTCCTGGCTGCGCCCGGCCCAGCCGACATTGCCCGACGCACTGCAACAGCGCCTGGAGCGCCTGCCCGCGCCCTCGCCACTGGGCGAAGGCGACCTGCGGGCGCAACGCTGGGTCGTCCTGGACCTGGAAACCACCGGGTTGAACCTGAACAAGGACCAGGTGCTGTCCATCGGCGCGGTGGTCATCGAAGACGGTGCCATCGACTTCAGCCAGCAATTCGAACGTACCTTGCAGTGCAATCAGCAAAAGCTCGGGCCCAGTGTGTTGATCCATGGCCTGGCGCCCAGTGCCATCGCCGCCGGCAGCGACCCGGCCGAGGCGCTGCTGGCGTTCATGGCGTTCGTGGGCGACAGCCCGCTGCTGGCCTTTCACGCGCCGTTCGATTCCCACATGCTCGGGCGCGCCTTGAAAGACCATCTGGGCTATCGCCTGCAGCATCCGTTCCTCGACGTGGCGGACCTGGCCCCGATGCTTTGTCCACAAGCCAACCTGCGCAAGTCCGGCCTGGACGAGTGGATCGACTGGTTCAAGCTGCAAGTCTTCGACCGCCACAACGCCAGCGCCGACGCCCTGGCCACGGCGGAACTGGCGCTGATCCTGTTCAGCCGCGCCCGCCAGCAACAGATCCACAGCCCGCTTGACCTGCAACAGCGCCTGGGCCAGTGGAAACGGCGGCAGCAGGCGCCTTCGCTTTAAATCCTCTGCTCCGAGGGTGGTTCCCTGTGGGAGCAAGGCTTGCCCGCGATGGCATCGCTTGGGATTGAGAGACTGACCGAGTCGCCTGCATCGCGGGCAAGCCTTGCTCCCACAGACTCATGCAGACCCACAAACTCACGCCGGCCCCACAGATCGGGTCCCGACCAGCGCCAATTGCTTTCCCGCCCCCGCCTCTGCCACAATCGCGAACAATTCTCGTTACTTAAAACATCGGTGATGCTCCGTGTCGTCAGTTCCTAGCCCCCACAGTGATTTGGTTGGTGCGTTGTACCGTGACCATCGCGCTTGGCTATTGGCATGGCTGCGACGCAACGTGGCGTGTGCGCACCGGGCGGAAGACCTGAGCCAGGACACTTTTGTGCGCTTGCTGGGACGCGAGGACCTGAAGACGCCCCGCGAGGCCCGGGCATTTCTGGTGGCCATCGCCAAGGGCCTGTTGTTCGATTATTTCCGTCGAGCGGCATTGGAGCAGGCTTACCTCACCGAACTGATGCTGATCCCCGAGGCCGAGCAGCCCTCGGTGGAAGAACAGCAAATCATCCTGGAAGACCTCAAGGCCATCGATCGCCTGCTCGGCAAACTGTCGAGCAAGGCCCGTGCAGCCTTCCTCTATAACCGCCTCGACGGCCTCGGCCACGCCGAAATCGCCGAGCGCCTGGGGGTTTCGGTGCCGCGGGTACGGCAGTACCTGGCCCAGGGCATCCGACAGTGCTACATCGCCCTGTACGGTGAACCGACATGAGCCAGGCCCATGCCAAACCGGTCTCGGCCAGCGTGCTGGATGCCGCCATTGCCTGGCAGTTGTCTTTGGACACGAGCAACGCCCAGGAGCATGAAGCGTTCGCCCGCTGGCATGCCGCCGATGAAGAACACGCCCGGGCCTGGCGGCAATTGGGCATGCTCGACCAGCGCTTCAGCGTGGCCAACGGGCCGGCGCGGGCGGCGTTGCTGCAATCGCGGGTGAGCATTCGTCGACGGATACGCAAGATCGGCAGCGGCCTGGCCAGCGTTGTCGCGGTCATCGGCCTGGCGTTGTTTGCCAGTGAACGTCTGCCGCTGGATTACTGGCTGGCCGATCAGCGCACCGCGACAGGCGAGCAACGCACCCTGCGCCTGAGCGACGGCACGCTGATCAACCTCAACACCCACAGTGCGCTGGACGTGCGTTTCGATGACAAGCAGCGCCGTATCGTCCTGCAGGAAGGCGAAATCCTGGTGGAAACCGGCCACGACGACCCGCGCCCGTTCATCGTCGAGACCCGCGAAGGCCGCCTGCGCGCGTTGGGCACACGATTCCTGGTCAAGCGTGAAGACGAAGGCACGCGCCTGAGCGTGTTGAAATCCGCCGTGGCGGCGCATCCCCAGGCCACGGACAGCGAACAGATCCTGCGCGAAGGCCAACAAGTGCTGATGCGTCGCGACGGCCTCGGGCCGACCGTTGCCCTGAGCCCCGGCGCCGATGCCTGGACCCGCGGCATGTTGGTGGTGGATAACGCGCGTCTTGAAGATCTGGTCCACGAGTTGGGACGCTATCGTCGCGGCTACCTGGGCGTCGAGCCACAAGTGGCCGATTTGCGCATCACCGGCAGTTTCCCGCTGCACGACACCGACCTGGCGCTGGCCGCCCTGCTGCCGACCTTGCCGGTGCAGGTCGAGCATCACACGCGGTGGTGGGTGGTGGTGGGGCCACGGGCTGAAGCCAAGCCCTGAATGGCTTTGTGTCAGGGATGGCCTCATCGCGAGCAAGCTCGCTCCCACAGGGTTTGTGCCTTGATCGAGAGGCCCTCCCTCTTCCGAGGTAGGCCTGCGGAGGCATAGGCCGGCGGCGTCTTGGGCCCTACCATGACGGCACGCGGAGGTACGCCATGCTGACCCACCCTTCCATCGTTTTACTGTTGCGTCGTCATCACCTGTTCAGCCAGTTGCCGGAGCGGGTCTTTGAAGATGTCTGCAACCTCGCCGTGCTCAAGCGCCTGGCCTGCAACAGCACGCTCATGCACCAAGGCGATCCGGCCAAGCGGTTTTTCTTGCTGGTCAGCGGCCAGATCAAGCTGTTCCGGGTCACTGGCGAGGGCCAGGAGAACCTGGTGGAAATCATCCAGCCCGGGCAGACCTTCGCCGAGGCCCTGCTGTTCAGCCAGGCCCGTTGCTACCCGGTCAGCGCATCGGCGATCAAGGAGAGTGTGCTGGTGAGTATCGAAGGCACCCATTACCGCAAGGCCCTGGAGGACCAGCCCAAGGTCTGCCTGGCGATCCTGGCGAGCATGAGCATCCACCTGCACCAGCGTCTCAAGGACATCGATAACCTCACACTGGCCAGCGCCAGTCGGCGGGTCATCAACTTTTTGCTCCAGGAGCGCGACCCACGGGACGGCCAGGTGGTCCTGCAGGTTTCCAAACGCCTGGTGGCCTCCAAACTGGGGATCCAGCCGGAAACCTTTTCGCGGATTCTTCATCGTCTGGTGGACGGCGGCCTGATCGCCATGGAGCGGCGCAACATTCGCATCCTGGCCGAAGAGGCGCTGGAGGCTTACCAGCAGTAGGAGCTGTCGAGTGCAACGAGGCTGCGATCTTTCCCCAGACACTTGAGTCTCAAGCAAAAGATCGCAGGCTTCGCCAGCTCCTACAGGACCCAGCGGGAGCAAGCTCCCTCGCCACGGGATCGGTGTTTGGCTCAGGGGCTTTGATCACCCCCTATCATCGCTATCAACCGCTCGAACAACGCATCGCCCTCCTCTTGCGTGCAATCGACCCCAAAACGCTTGCGCCAGCCCAACTGACTCAAAATCACATGCACATCCGCCTCCAGGTCATGCTGCTGCAAACACGCCTGCACGCACTGTAACGGGCAACCGTCCAGGGCAATGATCCGTCGCCCCGACCGCGCCTTGTTGACCAGTGGCGCCACATGCCCACCCACGCCAACGATGCAGGACATCTCGGCCAGGCCGGCGCGGTCCAGGCGCAGGGCGACGGTGTTGGCCAGTTGCGCCACGTTGGAACAACCGGAACAGGAGTACACCAAGGGCAATACGCTTGGGGCTTTCATCACACTGCTGCCAACCCCTTGCCCGCCCGTTCCAGATTGCGCCATAACCACGGCGGCAATACGTCCGGGTCGAGGCTGTCGATCAGGTTCTTCAAAGCCAGCCCCAGTTCGGTGTCGCCCTCGATCACCAACCGCCGCCGGAAGAACAACGTATCGGGGTCCTCCTGGCGGCTGGCCAGCAACAGGAATTCGCGCCAGTTGCCACTGATGGTGACCTGGGCCTCGGCGCGCTCGGCGATGCGCAATCCATCCCGCGCCAGAGTCAGGTACCAACACAATTTCAAGTCGGGCACCCGCAGGCACAACCAGCGCCCACGCAGCACATCGAACCCGCCATCGCGCAGCGGCTCGGCCAGGCAGCGATTGAGCGCCTGCTGCAACGCCAGGCGCTGCACCACGAACGGCACCTTGCCCACCAGGGGCAGCAAGCGGTCAGCGCCCTTGAGCACCCACTTCTTCGGACTCAGCACAGGCCCGCCTCCTCTACCTTCAACATGCCGGCATGGCCGTGCCAGTAGCCGTTGCACCCGTCGACGAACAGCGGAGGTGCCTCGCCCTGGCGAACCTTGTCGAAGGCCGTGACCACCTCGGCCATGCCCTGGGCGCGCGGGCTCAGCCGCAGCAGGTCGGCGCCGCAGGCCAGCAGCGCGTGGTAATCGGCCAGCAGGTTGGTCACCTCGCCGGACATCGTCTGGATGCCGTTGAGGGTGAACAACTGTTGGCCTTCCTGACTGCTCAACGCCAGGCCGTCGGGGTAGTTGATGCAACAGAACTGACAGTCGTCCTTGGGTCGGTTTTCGGCCCGGGCGGTAAAGCAGCGCGCCGAGTACGCCAAGGGCAGATGACCATAGGAAAAAATCTCCACTTCAGGCACCTCGCGGTCCATCTCCCGCACCTGCTCCAGCACGTCGCCGATCAGCGCCGCCGAGCACTCCACCGGTGGCACCCAACGGATCATTCCGCTGTCGAGCAATTGCCCCAGGGCATGGCCGTTGTACAGGTTCAGCGCCGGGCCGCCGACAAAGGGCAGCTTGCGTTCGGCCAGGAACTGCACCGCACCCATGTCGTTGGCTTCCACCAACAATTGGCCGTTGTCACACAGGCGTCGTAGCGAAGAAAGCTCCGAGGCCGCTTCGATCAGCGTCAGGCTCGACAACACGATCTGCGCCTGGCTACACGTTTGCAGCTCGCGCCCCAGGCCCAGCCATTGATCCAGGGAAAACGCCCGGCGCTTCGAGCACACGGTTTCCCCCAGGTAAATCACGTCCAGCGGCAAGGCCGACATCTCGGCATAGAAATTCCCCAGTTGCGCTTTGTCCCAATAAAACAGGACCGGTCCCAGGCTGAGTTTCATCTGGCCTCCTTCATTGCCATGATCGATGGTAGGCGCCCAGGGTGGTCTGGCTGCCTTCGGACAGACCAGCCAGCACCTGGCGCCATTCTTCCCGCACCCGGAACCGCTGCGGCGCGGCCTGGTGGGCATCCAGCGCGGCGCGCCAGACCCGGGTCACCTGTTCAACGTAGGCAGGGCTGCGCTGGCGGCCTTCGATTTTCACCGCTTCAACGCCGATGGCGGTCAGTTCCGGCAGCAGGTCGAGGGTGTCGAGGCTGGTGGGTTCTTCCAGCGCATGGAAGCGTTTGCCACCCACCAGGAAGCGGCCCTTGCACAGGGTCGGGTAACCGGCCGGTTCTTCGGGGGTGTAGCGGTCGATCAGCACCTCGCTCAAGCGTGCGCTGAGGCCTTGGGCGTCCTCGCTCCAGCGCACCGCCTTGGCGGGCGAGCAGACGCCGCACAGGTTCGGCGATTCGCCGGTGATGTAGGAAGACAAGTGGCAACGGCCCTCGGCCATGATGCACAGGCTGCCGAAACCGAAGACTTCGATAGGCACCGGGCTGCCCGCCGCCACCTGCCGCACCTGGGCCAGGGACAGTACCCGCGGCAGCACCGCGCGACGGATGTCATAGCGCTGGGCGTAAAAAGCCAGGGCCGCGGCGTGGGTCGCCGAGCCTTGTACCGACAGGTGCAGCGCCAGTTTCGGATGGCGCTGGCTGGCGTAGCCGAGCACGCCGGGGTCGGCGGCGATCAGGGCGTCCACGCCGAAATCGGCGGCACGGTCCACGGCCCGTTGCCAGCGCTCCCAGCCCTTGGGTTGCGGGTAAGTATTGACCGCCACGTACAGTTTGCGTTGGTGCTGACGGATATGCGCGACTGCGGCGTCGAACTGTTTGTCGTCCATATTCAGCCCGGCGAAGTGCCGGGCATTGGTGTCATCGCGAAAGCCGACATAGACGGCATCGGCGCCTTGGCGCACCGCCGCTTTGAGGGCAGGCAGATTCCCTGCCGGGCAAACCAGTTGCATGGGGCATCCTCGTGAGAAAACTAAGGCCGCCGCCAGTCTAGCCAGCCCTCGGCCGGCGACCTTGACGGCAATCAATTGCCGTCAATGCATCAGGTCAGTGAATGGCAGGTACAGCACCTTGTCGTGCTTGTGCAACTGCGCCTCGCACTCCACCACCGCCAGCCCATCGGCCCAGCACGCGGCCGTCAGCATCGCCGAACTTTGCTGCGGGTGCAGCGTCACGCACAGGTGACCGTTGGCATCCGCCACCAACCTGGCGCGCAAGTACTGTCGACGCCGGTTGCGCTTGAGCCAGTCGAACCCCGCCGGCAGTTGCAACGGCACCGGCAGGACATCGCCCATGCCCTGGGCCCGAAACAGGAACGGCCGCACGACGATCAGCGCGGTAATCAACGCCGCCGACGGATTGCCCGGCAGCCCGAGCCAAGGCTTGCCTTCCACATCGCCAAAGGCCAGGGGCTTGCCCGGCTGGATCGCCAGGCGCCAGAGGTCGATGCTGCCCAAGGCTTCGATGGCTTGCTTGAGGTGGTCCTCTTCACCCACCGAAACACCGCCCGATGTGATCAGCACATCGCATTCGGCCGCGGCCAGGCGCAACGCTTGCCGACTGGCCAATAACTGGTCGGGCATGACCCCGAAGTCATGCACCTCGACGCCCCAGCCGCGCAACAGCGCGGCGAGGCTATGGCGATTGCTGTTATAGATCTGCCCCGGCGCCAGTGGCTCGCCCGGCTCGCGCAGCTCATCGCCGCTGCTGAGCAAGCCCACTTGCAAGGGGCGATAGACGTCCACCTGAGGGACTCCGGCACCGGCGAGCAAACCCAACTCCTGGGCGCGCAGGCGCGTGCCGGCTTCAAGCAGCCGCTCTCCTCGACGCAGCTCCTCACCTTCCTTGCGCACATGCTCACCGCCGTTGACCGACGGCAACCAGACCCTCTCGCCATCGACCTGGCAGCTCTCCTGTGGCACCACCGTGTCGGCCCCCGGTGGCAGCGGCGCACCGGTAAAAATCCGCACGACCTGCCCGGCCTGCAACGGTTTGCCCGGCTCGTCACCGGCGGCGATGCGCCCGGCCAACGCCAGGTAGCCGCCGTCAACCGGCAGGTCAGCGGCCCGCAGGGCATAGCCGTCCATCGCGCTGTTGTCCCAGGCCGGCAGATTCATCGGGCACAGGATATCGGCAGCCAACACACGCGCCAGGGCCTGGTCCAGGCCGACCCGTTGCACGGGCGGTGGCGGCGGTGCCTGGTCGAGCAAATGCCGGATCGCCTCATCCACCGGCATCAGCACGCCGCTGTCGCACACCCGACCGCTCACGAGCGCGTCTCGCATGCGGCAGGGGCGATGCCGTCCTGGGGCTTGAGGTGCGGAGTGAAATTGCACGGGCCGGTGCGACTGTCCAGTTGCCCGGCCAGGATCTGCTTCCAACCGGTCCGACAAGCCCCCGGCGAGCCTGGCAAGCAACACACCAGCACGCCATTGCTCATGCCCGCCAATGCCCGCGATTGCAGGGTGGACATGCCAATCTCCGCCAGCGACACCTGGCGGAACAGCTCGCCGAAACCGTCCACCTGCTTGTCCAGCAACGGCGCCACGGCTTGGGGGGTGTTGTCGCGCGGGGTGAAACCAGTGCCGCCGGTCATCAACACCACCTGCACCTTGGGGTCGGCGATCCATTGGGAGACCTGGGCGCGGATCTGGTAGATATCGTCCTTCACCAGCCCGCGGTCGATGAGCACGTGCCCAGCTGTTTGCAGCAGGTCCGCCAGGGTCTGGCCCGAGGTGTCGGTGTCGAAGGTTCGTGTATCGCTGATGGTAAGGACCGCGATGTTCAGCGGTTGAAAGAGGCGTTGCGTCAGATGGGCCATGATCAGCCGTCCTGTCAGAAAAGATGGCCCAGCCTGAACCGCAATCGTTGCCGGGCCTATTCCTCCTTGGAGGTACCTCCCTTGGTATCAGGGTGCCAGGCGGCTACGCTGCCAGGCGCCATCGCGCAGACGGTAGTCGAGGCGATCGTGCAAACGGTCGGCGCGGCCCTGCCAGAACTCCAGGCGTTCGGGCCGCAGGCAATAACCGCCCCAATGGTCGGGACGCGGCACGGGTTGATCGGCGAAGCGTTGTTCCGTCTGCGCCAGCAAGGTTGCCAGCGCGGCCCGATCTGCCAGTGGGCGACTTTGTGGCGACGCCCAGGCACCCAGGCGACTGCCTGCGGAACGGGACTCGAAATAGGCATCCGACAGCGCCGGATCGAGTTTTTCGACCGGCCCTTCGATGCGTACTTGCCGCTCCAGCCCCGGCCAGAAAAACGTCATGGCCGCCCAGGGATTCGTCGCCAGGTCCTGTCCCTTGGCGCTTTCATAGTTGCCGAAAAACGAAAAACCCTGGGCGTCGAAACCCTTGAGCAACAGCACCCGACAATGGGGCCGGCCCTGCTCGTCCACCGTCGCCAGGGCCATGCTGTTGGCTTCCACCGGCGGGCTTTCGGTCTCGCGGGCTTGTTGCATCCAGAGCCCGAACAGGATCAGGGGATCGTCCGGTGCCTGGGCTTCATCCAGGCCGTCGAGGGTGTACTGGCGGCGCATTTTGGCCAGGGAAAGGGGCATGAGGGTGATCTCCACTATGGGTTTGGGCCAGTGTGGAGTCGACTGCGTTGGCGGGCCTTGATCGTTGTCAATGCCGGTTCTTGTGGTGAGTTGTAGGGCGCTATCGCGAGCAAGCTCGCTCCCACAGGTGATCTGCTGTGTTCACAAGATCCCTGTGGGAGCGAGCTTGCTCGCGATGAAGACAACGCGGTCCAACAGATCAACGGCTACTTGAGCCCCAACCGCCGCGCCAGCTTATGCAAGTTGCTCGGATCCACTTCCAACAGCCGCGCCGCCCCCGCCCAGTTCTGCCCGCAACGCTCCAGGGCGTTGAGGATCACCTGTCGCTGGCAACCATCGACCGCTTCGCTCAACGGCTGGATCGGTGCATTGGGCGCCTCCAGGGGTGCCTCCAGCAGTGCATGGACCGTGGCGGTATTGGCGTTGACATCCAAGTCCAGCACCTGCGGCTCCAGGGTCATGATCAGGCTGCGACTGGCACCACGACTCAGTTGCTTCAACGCGGCGCGACTGATCACGTGTTCCAGTTCCCGCACATTACCCGGCCAGCTGTACGCCAATAGCGCCTGTTCGGCCGCCGGTGACAGGCGCAAGCCGCGCAGGCCCAGTCGCGTGCGGTTCAGTTCGAGAAAGTGCCCGGCCAACATCAACACATCGTGGCCGCGCTCGCGCAACGGCGGGATCGGTACCGGGTAGACCGAAAGCCGGTGGTACAGGTCGGCGCGAAACAGCCCGTCGCGAATGCTGTCGGGCAAGTGCCGGTTGGTGGCGGCGATGATCCGCACATCGACGTGCAGCGGCTTGTCCGCCCCCAGGCGCTGGATCTCGCCGTTCTGCAGAGTGCGCAACAACTTGGCCTGTACGCTCAACGGCAATTCACCGACCTCATCGAGAAACAGCGTGCCACCGTTGGCCGCATCGAAACGCCCGGCGCGGTCGGTGGTCGCCCCGGAGAACGCGCCTTTGACGTGGCCGAACAACTCGCTTTCGGCCAGGGACTCGGGCAACGCCGCGCAGTTGACCTGGACCAGCGGCTTGTGACCGCGCCGGGACAGGCGATGCAAGCGGCGGGCAAACAGCTCCTTGCCCACACCGGTTTCCCCCAGCAACAACACCGGCAGTTCGGAGTCGGCCAGCACATCCAGCTCGTTGAGCAGTTGCTGCAAACCTTCACTGCGGCCAAGGATCTCGCCCTCCTCGGCTGGCAAGCGCAGGTCCGTCTGGTCGCTGCGCGATGCCCGCAGGCTACGGTTTTCCTGTTCAAGTCGAGTGACCCGCACCGCCGCCTCGATCTGCAAGGTACAGCGCTTGAGTTCCTCCCGGGCGCGGCTGTCGAAGGTGCCGGCGTGCAGCGCATCCAGGGTGATCGCGCCCCACAGCCGGCCTTCCACGTACAGGCTTACGCCCATGCAGTCATGCACCGGCAGCGGTTCACCAACGTGGTTGTCGAGCAAGCCGTCATAAGGGTCCGGCAAGCGACTGTCAGGCTCGAACCAGGTGGGCTCGCGCGAGGCCATGATCGCCGCCAGGCGCGGGTGCTGGGCAATCACGAAGCGCCGTCCCAGCGCCTCGTGGACCAGGCCCACGGTCGCCACGGGCCTGAGGCTGTCATCGTCCAGGCGCAGCAACCCCACGGCGCCACTGTTGAAGTATTCGCGCAGGGTCTGCACCAGGCGCTGCAATCGCACCGCATTGGGCAGCTCGACGATCAGGTCGGCGGCCAGGCTTTCACGCAGCATGGTTGTGATGACCCTCCAGGGTTCGTTTGACCCTTCGCAGTCAGGGTGACAATCACCCTGAAAAAAATTATTCGTTTACTTTCAGCCAGTTAAATCTGGCACGCCGGCTGCAAAGTCCACTCGTCTGTCCCTCCCGGGATTCAACCCAAGGAAACATGATGAGCCTCGAATTGCTGGACCAAAGCCTCGGCCAACTGGCCTGCGACATTCCCGGTGCCACCCGTACCTTCCATCATTACAACCTCGACTTCTGTTGCGGCGGGCAAAAATCCCTGCGCGAAGCCGCCCTGGTCAAAGGCCTGAACCCGCTGCTGATCGCCGACGCCCTGCGCACCCTGCAAGCCGCCGGCGAACTGGGCCATGACTGGCGCGACGAACCCCAGGCACTGTTGATTGCCCACATCCTGGAACGCTACCACGCCCGCCATCGCGACCAACTGCCGGAACTGATCCGCCTGGCCCGTCGCGTCGAGCAGGTCCATGGTGCGCGGCCCAGTTGCCCCAACGGCCTGGCCGATCACTTGCAGGACATGCATCAGGAACTCGAAGGCCACATGCTCAAGGAAGAACAGGTGCTGTTCCCGATGCTGCAACAGGGCCTGGGCGAACGGGCCTCGGCGCCGATCCAGGTGCTGCGCTACGAACACGACCAGCACGGTGAAGCCCTGGAAACCATGCTCGCCCTGACCGACCAGATCACCCCGCCCGCCGACGCCTGCAACACCTGGCGCGCCCTGTATCGCGGGCTGGTGGAGTTTCGCGACGACCTGATGCAGCACATCCACCTGGAAAACAATGTGCTGTTCGTCAATGCGATGAAGCCCACCCGCTAACCCTCAAACATTGCCCATTACGCCTGTGGGAGCAAAGCTTGCTCGCGATAGCGATGGTTCAGTCAACATTGATATCGACTGACACTGCGCCATCGCGAGCAAGCTTTGCTCCCACAGGCATTCGTTGCTCTCATCCCTACTCAAAACTGCCAATAGAACATCGCCTTGGCCAGCACGACGATCAACACCATGTGCCCCAGGATACTGCGGCGCAACCAGCAGGCTCGGTTCGGCGTCAGGCGGCCGCTCTTGAGCCAGTACGCCAGCCACAAATAGTGACCGATGATGCTCAGCGCCAGCAGGATCTTCAGGCTCAGCAGCAGGCCGAAGCTGTTGCTCAGCGGCTGGCTCAATGCGCCGCGATGCTGCCAGGCCAGGGCCATGCCGGCGCCGTACAGCAACAGCACCACGCCGTGCAGGACGTGTCGCGAGCGCTTGGCGATGGCCTGGTCGGCGGCGTCCTTGACACCTTGGACCAGGGGCCGGCGGGCGGCATGCCAGATAAAAACCTCGAAAAACAACGTGCCAATGAAGGCGATGGCCGCCAACAGGTGCGTGACCAGCAAGACTCCGTACATCATCGATCCCCTGCGCCCCCACGACTCATCCCGGATGCCCATCCACCCGGGCCTTCAGCAGCATCGGCCCGTAGCGCCAGGCGTATAGACCGAACGCCAATGTCCAGCACAGCCCCGCGAGCCACAGCCCGGCCAACGGCAACAGCAGCACCAACAGCACGCGGCTCAGGCACGCCAGGTTCAGCAGGATGAACGCCAGGGTCATGCCCGTCGGTGGCTCCAGGGCGCGCCCGGTATGGCCCAGGCTGACGCGGGCAATCATCGCCAGGATCAACCCGGCCATGGCGCCGATGGTCAGGCCGTGCACCGCCAGGCTCGGGTTCACCGGCACGCCGAAGTGCCACAGCGCCATGCCCAGGCAGGCCACCGCCAGCCAAGCGTAGGCCAGGTGCAACGACCACAGCAGCGGCACCCGCCACAAGTCACGATCATGCCAACGCACCAGTCGAATCCCATGCCCCACCGCCAATGCAGCGAACAACAGGCCGACCCAGGCGCTAGCCACCAGTGCCGGGCCGAAGGCATACAACAACGCCACCAGCGCCGACCCCGCCAGCAACAGGCGATCGAGCCACGGCCAAGGGGCCACGCCCTCGACCCGACCGAGGCCACGCTGGGTAAAGAATGGAATCACGCGCCCGCCGATCAAACCCATCATCGCCGCTACCAGCCACAGGCCGGTGAGCACGCTCTGGCGCTGCAAGCCCTCGTTGTGCTGCACCAGGCCGTACACGGATAAACCATCAGCGGCGGCCAACAGCAGCAATACCAGGACAATCGGGTAATTGCGCTTCTGCCGCACACGCCACAACGTCAGCCCCATCAACGCGGCGACCGCCAGGGCAAACCCCAGTTCCAGCAGCGTCAGCAACGGCCAGGGTGCATCGACCAGCCAAGCCAACCGCGCGCCCAGCCACAGCAGCGCCAGCGTGGCCAAGCGCTTGCCGCTGAGCCCCGGGGTGCCGGTCCAGGTCTGCACCGCCGTCAGCAGGAACCCGGCGATGATCGCCAGGCCGAAACCGAACAACAGTTCATGGCGGTGCCAGGCCAACCAACCGCCGGCTGGCTGCCAGGCCGACAAGCGCCCGGTAAACGCGGCGAGCCAAAAGGGAATGGCCAGCAGCGCCAGCACGCAACCGGCCAGAAAAAACGGCCGAAACGCCAGGCGCCACAGCGGCGCGATGGCCATGGCCTTGCGACGGTCAAGCACTTGCATACACCACTCCTTTGCCTCGCTGAACCGTCAGCGAGGTACGACAAACCAGGGTTCGAATGATCGGCTATCGACGCTGGCAGGCCTTGTCTCAGATCAAGCCAACCAGGTGCCTCGACCAGACACTTGCAAGGGGCTTGCCGAACCGGGTCGAGCCGCTCGCCAAATACCTCTGCCCCC